>CAZRNI010000001.1:0-18807 GCA_964601425.1 uncultured Eubacterium sp.
CAGACTGCGGGAGGAAGATGAACACTTTGATATCGTGGATGAGATAGAAATGGATTTGTCTTGATCACACATTGCAAGGCGGTGCGCTATGCTGCAGGCGTGAAAAGAGAATAATATTTACTATGAGAAAAAAAGAAGAACATAAGTTGTCCCGGGTTCAGTCCATCATCTGGGACATCATGAGGGAAATTAAACCATATCTGGAGGAGCAGAAAATCCCGTACTATATGCTTGGCGGGACGCTTCTTGGCGCCGTGCGCCATCAGGGGTTTATTCCGTGGGACGATGACATTGATATCGGTATTCCGCGCAGATATTATGAGTATTTTCTGCGAAATGTCGGAAGATATCTGCCGGAATACTTAAAGCTGCGAACATTCCGGGATGGCTCCGGCCATCATTATTATTTCGCACGTATTGTCGATACACGCTATAAAATGCGCCGCATCGGCAGCGAGGTTGCCCGGGAGGAAGAAGTCTGGATCGACATCTTTCCGCTGGACGGTATGCCGCGCAACCCGCTGATCCGCAGAATCCATATGCTTCGTCTGCTTGCGGTGCGGGCGCTGTACCATATTGCATGCTTTGATAAAGTCAATCTGAAGCGGCCGGGCAGACCGATTTCAGAGCGGATGGTGATCAGGTTTGTGCAGCTTACAGGCTTTGGCCGCACACTGGACTATAAAAAAGAGCTTGAAAAACTGGACCGGCTGCTGAAAAAGTATCCTTATGAGAAATCGCCTTATGTTGTGAACTGCATGGGCCAGTATAAATTCAGGGAAATGTTCCCGCGCTGGTATTACGGCAAAGGAAAACGTTATGTATTTGAGGATATGATGTTGCCCGGACCAGTGCAGGCGGATAAAGTGCTCCGGCAGATGTACGGAGATTATATGAGGGTTCCGAAGAATAAGAATGCGCATGCGGCGGAGTTTGTGGAGGAATGATCATGGAGAAACAGGATAAAAAAAAGGTTCTGCAAATTGTGACAGGTAATTTCGGATCGGGCGGCCTGACCCAGATTGTGTATGTATGGGGAAAGCGGATTGAGTCGGAAGGGATTATTTTTGATTTTTTGTGCCGGAAACGGCACGAATGTGATGATTTTATTCAGGAAATTCATGAGTACGGCGGGCGGATCAGCCGTCCGAAGTTTGCAGTGAATGGTTTTCTCGCGCAGCTGAGTATGGTGAAGCGCCTGATCATGATTCAGCGCAGGGAACACTACGATGTTGTGCATATTCACTCGGACTCTACTTATAATATGCTGACAGGACTTCTGGCTGCGAAACGCGCCGGGATTAAAAAAGTGATTTTGCATTCGCACAGTGCCGGTATGGAGACACATGATGCGGACGGGATTTCCGCGCGCTATCTGGTAAAGATTGCAGCGCACAATATTTGTAAACGGCTGCTTCCGGTTTCGAAAAATGTTAAGCTCTGTGCCTGCTCTAAAAAGGCTGCTGCCTGGATGTACAGGAACAGACTGCAGAAACAGGTGAAAATCATCGATAACGGGATTGAGCCGATTCCGTTTATGTATTCAAAGTTTGCCCGGGCGGATATGCGGGAAAAATACAGTCTGGACGAGAATTTTGTGATCGGTCATGTGGGACGTTTTGCTTATCAGAAGAACCACGCTTTCATTCTGGACCTCGCAGAGCAGCTGCAGAACGACTGTCCTGAGGCAGTGATTGTCCTGATTGGTGACGGTGAACTGTATCAGGAGGTGCAGACGCGGGCTTTCAATATGGGGCTGACAAATGTCCGCTTTGTCGGACGGTCGGATGAAGTCAACAACTGGCTGCAGGCGTTTGATCTTTTCGTGCTACCGTCTCATTTCGAAGGACTGCCGGTATCGGCTGTTGAGGCACAGATGGCAGGACTTCCCTGTTTGATTTCTGATGTGGTCGATCAGGATTGCAGGATCCTTCCGGATGTTGAGTTTCTTCCGATTGAAAGAGGAGCAGAGGTGTGGGCTGACGCGATCCGGGATGCGATTACAGAGTGGAAGGATCCGGCTGCAGATCCGGATCTGCGCGGGAAGAGTTCTGCGGTTGCGGCAGGATCCAAGTATAATATTGCGAAGACGATCCGGCAGCTGAAGGAGTTGTATCGTTGATAGTAATAATCGGGCGTCGGATCGTTCGGGTTTCTCACGAACACTGACACACTTCACAGAGCTGACTGCAACTGCGGCTAAATATCCGGGATATTCACGACGGATATGTTCATATCCTGGATATAAAGCCTGCGTAAGCAGTGGATCGCTGCTCGTATGTTTCAGAATGTTCGTTCGAAAATCCGGAACGATCCTCCGCCTGGCACGGAACGCATGGCAGCGGTAATGGAGTTACATTCGATATTCGCAGGAGCTGCTCAGGGATATGGAGTACACAGAATTACAGAAATTACATGATCTAGAGCTGGAGATTGCCGCAGAGATTAAACGCATCTGCGAGAAGCACCGCATCCGCTATTTTATGATTGCGGGGACGCTGCTGGGCGCGGTGCGGCATCAGGGATTTATTCCGTGGGATGAGGATATGGATTTCGGCATGCTCCGTGCAGATTTTGACCGGTTTGTCGAGACATGTGAGAATGAGCTGGATCGGGAGAAGTTTTTTCTGCAGACGGAAGAGACAGATCCGGGGTATACGTATGCGTTTGCGAAGATCCGGCTGAACGGAACCCGCATCGTCGAAGGACTGTCGCAGGATGCTGCGGCGCATCAGGGGATTTTTGTGGATATTTTCCCATTTGATAATGTGCCGGACAACCGCCTGCTGCGCAGGCTGCATGAGCGGGAGCGCTATGTGTGGAAGAACATGCTGGCGGTCAAGCTTGGCTATCACAACGGGCAGAAGCGCGCAAAAAGCCTGCAGAAGCTGCTGGGTGCGGCCGCGGCAGTACTGCCCGCCGGTTTTATCAGAAAACAGAAGGCGAATGCATTTACCCGTTATAATGGGCACATGACAAAAATGGTTGTCACCGCGGAGGGGAGCTACCGGTATTACCGGGAGATGATTCCGTATCGCTATACGCAAAAATTGTGCAGAATGCCCTTTGCGGACACGGAATTCTTTACGTTTGCGGCATATGATGCTTACCTGAAGGATATGTACGGCGATTATATGAAGCTGCCGCCTGAAGCGCAGCGCAATAAACATGCAGTGCTGGAGGTCGATTTTGGACAATATGCCGAGAGCAAATCCGGCACACAGGGCGAATAATTTGATCTTCTGTCACATTCCTGTTATAATACTGCAAACTGTGCCTTGGTGAAAACTATCTGAGCGGGGAGTATCAGATCGTATGCATCAGAGAAAAAAAGGTAGATGGCTGAAGCATCTTGATTTTATGATGCTGGATGTCGCGGTCGTTGAGATCGTGTTTCAGGTCATCTGCCACTTTCGAATGAGAATGATGGGCTGGCGATATACGCCGGTATACAGAAGCACCCAGATTGTACTTCTTATGCTGGCTTTCTTCGTCGTGGCCCTTTTGCCGCTTCATAAGAATATTTTGAAACGCGGCCCGCTGCATGAACTGGGTGAATCTCTCCGCTATATCTCGATTCTTGCGGTCGGCATCATGCTGTATCACTTCCTGACAAAGAGTGGAACCTCTTTTTCACGAAGCATTTTCCTGATTTTCTGGATCGCAGGAACATTTGTCGTATGGCTGGTCAGGCTGATTTACAAAACGATCATCCGCAAGCTGTTTCTTGAGCGCGCCGTGCTGCCCAATATGGTGTTGATTACAACGGCTGAACGCGCAGAGGAGAACTACCACAACCTCAGGAAGGACGGGCGTAACCGCTATCAGGTCGGCGGCATTATGATACTGGAGCCGGATCAGTCATTTACTTCCCGGGATAAAGCGGGTTCTTATGAGCATGCGGCGGATATGGATGCCACAGTCACGGAAGCTGACAAGAAGCATGCGGCCGGGGAAGGACAGTATGTCTACGATGAGGCTTCCGGGATGTACTACGGGGTTCCCGTGGAAAAGATCATCGGCGGCCCGGATGAGCTGGATTTATACTGCACAAACCATGCAGTTGACGAGGTGTTCATTGATCTCAATCAGCAGGCAATGGAAAACCGGATCGCAAAGGATCTGATTACGCAGGGGATTACCGTGCACATTGCTTTGACAAAGCAGTTCCGGGGACTCCCCAATCCTGAAATCGAGACGGTAGGCGGCCGTTCAGTTATGACAAGTGCTGTCCAGTCTGTTTCGGCCGGTAAGCTGATGATCAAACGTTTGATTGATATTGTCGGAGCCATTGTCGGGCTGCTCCTGACGGGGATCGCATTCCTGATTTTTGCGCCGATTATTTATCATCAGTCCAGGGGACCGATTTTCTATGCGCAGACGCGTGTCGGTCTGAATGGCAGAAGATTCACGATATATAAATTCCGCTCGATGTATCCGGATGCGGATCAGAGGAAGGCGGAACTGATGGACCAGAATCAGATGGAAGGTCTGATGTTTAAAATGGATGACGATCCGCGTATTATTCCGATCGGGCGTTTTATGAGAAAATATTCCATCGATGAGATGCCGCAGTTCTGGAATGTATTAAAAGGCGATATGAGTCTCGTCGGTACGCGGCCGCCGACAGAAGATGAGTGGAAGCAGTACAGCCCGCATCATCGTGCACGTCTCTCTGTCAAGCCCGGGCTGACCGGCATGTGGCAGGTGAGCGGCAGGAGCAACATCGTTGATTTCGAGAAGGTGGTCCGGCTGGATATGAAATACATCCGGGAGTGGAGTCTGAAGCTGGACTTTAAGCTGCTGCTGAAGACGATCAGCGTTGTGCTGCGCGGACAGGGTTCCAAATAAAAACCTTACAAAAAGAGGATATCTGAACATGGAACATGTACAGAAGAAACAGAATAAGATCATACGGACGATAAATCGTTACCTCTTTCTGTTTGAAGAACTCGTAAAACGTGATTTTAAACAGAAATATAAGCGTACGGTACTGGGAATGTTCTGGAGCGTACTGTCGCCGCTGCTTTCGCTGCTGGTAATGAAAGTGGTATTCACAAACTTCTTCGGCAGAAACACGCCGCATTATACCATTTATCTGTTTGCCGGTAATATAGTCATGTCATATTACCGTGAGGCAACGAACAATGGTATGAACAGCCTGTACAAGAACCGGAAAATTCTTTCGAAAATCAACATTCCGAAGTATTTATTCCTGTTCTCCAAAAATGTGTCGGCGTTTATCAATTTCATGCTTACCATTGTTGTGTTTTTTGTGTTCTGCATTTTCGATCACATTCAGTTTGGCTGGCATATGCTTACGCTGGTATATCCGGTTTTGTGCATTGCACTGATCAGCATCGGCGTCGGCATGATTTTGTCGGCGATGTATATTTTCTTTCGTGATACGCAGTATTTGTACAGCGTATTCCTGATGCTGCTGCACTACGTATCAGCTATTTTCTACCGGGTCGATTCCTTCAGCCCGAAGATGCAGAAGATGTTTCTGCTGAACCCGGTATATGTTGTGATTAAATACATTCGTCTCGTGGTAATCGACGGGAAGATTCCATCGCTGGCTTATCACGGATTGTGCGCGTTTTACGCCCTGTTTTTCCTTACCATTGGATTTATTATCTATAAGACGCAGAATCATAAGTTTATCTACTACTTATAAAGGAAACCAATATGGCTGTCATTGACTGCAATCATGTCAGTATCCGTTACATCACCGGTGATTTCAAATCCATCGGCCTGAAGGAATACGTGATACGGCGGATTACGAAAAACTTTAAAACGAAAGAATTCTGGGCGGACAAAGACATCACGTTTCAGCTGGACAAGGGCGACATGCTTGGCATCATCGGCTCAAACGGCGCCGGTAAGAGTACGCTGCTCAAAGCGGTTACCGGCATCATGCTTCCGGCAGAGGGCTATGTCAAAACAAAAGGAAATATTGCTGCGCTGCTGGAACTCTCCAGCGGGTTTGACGACGATATGACAGTCCAGGAAAATGCATACCTGCGCGGTGCGATGCTCGGTTATACGAAGGATTTCATGGATTCTATGTAC
Source organism: uncultured Eubacterium sp. (assembly GCA_964601425.1). Lineage (GTDB taxonomy): Bacteria > Bacillota > Clostridia > Lachnospirales > Lachnospiraceae > CADBRN01. Next base: position 6,073 of record CAZRNI010000001.1, read on the forward strand.
GATGAAATTATCCGCTTTGCCGAGCTGGAGAACTTTCAGGACTACACATTCAAACAACTGTCCAGCGGTATGAAAAGCCGTCTGGCATTTTCCATCGCTTGCCTTGTAGAACCCGATATTCTGATTCTGGATGAGGTCTTAAGTGTCGGCGACGGCGCCTTCCGGCGCAAGAGCGGCAAGAAGATGCGCGAAATCCTTGACAGTGGAATCACCGGAATTCTGGTTTCTCATATCGTGTCACAGGTACGAGAACTCTGCAATAAAATCCTCTGGCTGGATCACGGCAATCAGATCGCATACACAGAGGAGACAGAGCTCTATCTGGATGCGTATGAGGAATTCCTGCATACTAAGGAATTGCCAAAGACAAGAGAAGACGTCGTCCGGCTGGCAGACGCATTCCATGTTCGGACTGCAAAAGAACGGATGGAAAAAGAAAAGAAAGAAATGGAGCGTCTGGAGCAGATCCTGGAGGAAGGCAAGAAGGAGACCGCCGTGGACGCAGCCATCAGCATTATAAGGAAAAATAATCCGGATCTTCTGGATGAAGATAAAGTCAACGAATACCTGAGAGGAGACAGCAAATGAAACGAGTGATTACATACGGCACCTATGACCTGCTGCATTACGGACATATCAATCTGCTGCAGCGTGCAAAGGCGCTGGGCGATTATCTGATCGTCGCGCTTTCTACAGATGAATTTAACTGGAACAGCAAGCAGAAAAAATGCTATTTCACATATGAGGAGCGCAAAAAAATGCTCGAGGCACTGCGGGCAGTTGATCTTGTAATCCCGGAGGAAAACTGGGAGCAGAAGCGCTCAGATGTAAAGCTGTATCAGGTCGATACCTTTGTAATGGGCGATGACTGGAAGGGAAAATTTGATTTTCTCGAGGAAGAGGGCGTCGAGGTAATCTACCTGCCGCGGACGCCGGAGATTTCCACGACGCAGATCAAGAGTGATTTGTCTAAATAAGACTATGAAATCTATGATTCAACAAATCATCTCAGGCACGCTCGCGCTGCTCTCAGCTCGCAGCGGTACATAAGCTTCATAAGGCACGCCTTGTTCAGCAAGTACCGGCGGCTTCAAAGCACCTGAGATTGATTTTGTTGAATCCTTAAAGGAATATGGGATTGGAAAGGTGGATAGAGAACCATAGTATGAAAATAGAAAGAAGTACTTTCAAAAAAATATGGTTCCTCTACACGATCGGGTTTGCCGTGATGGCGGCTGCCGTTTTCTGGTGTTTTTTTTACTACCGGCGATCTATGATCTGGATCGGATCGACGGAGGACGGCCTTGTGCAGCATCTGCAGACGCTGACGTATTATTCGAAGTGGCTGCGGGGAATTATTAAAACGGTTTTTCTGGAGCATACGCTTTCGATTCCGACATTTTCGTTTGGCCTGGGATACGGGGATGATATTCTCACCACCCTGCACTACTATGGAATCGGCGATCCGTTTAATCTGATCAGTGTACTGGTGCCAACCGGAAAGATTGTATGGCTCTATCATATTCTGATCGTCGTGCGGATTTATCTGGCGGGTTTTTCGTTTCTGTTGTTCCACAGGTATCTGGAAAAGTCACAGGAAAAAGTTCAGGAACCATCCGGACAGATGTGCAGGCGGTCGGCAGCGGCCTATATGGTCGGTGCAATCACGTATGTCTTCAGCGCCTACGGCGTGATTTCCTGTACGCGGCATCCGTTTTTCATTAATCCGATGATATGGTTTCCGCTGATCCTTTTGGGATGTGAGCGGATTCGAAGAGAAAATAAACCGGGCGTATATGTGATCAGTGTACTCCTGGCGGCAGGCAGTAATTTCTATTTCCTTTATATGATCGCGATTCTGACGATCCTGTATGTTCTCTGGCGCGAGCTGCCGGTGAAGGGCGCAGAAGCATGGAAACAGTTCGGCATGCGTATGGGAAAATACCTTCTGTACGCAGGTATCGCCGGCCTGATGAGTATGTGCATCCTTCTGCCGGTTCTGATGCGGATCGTAAATGATACCCGCGTACAGCGCGGATTTGAACTGGTCCGCTTCTTTGATCCGGTTTACTATCTGCAGTTCCTGCAGCATATGATCGGAACGCCGACCGTCGACACCTGGTGCTGCCTCGGCTATTGTGCCGCAGGTGTACTGTGTGTGATCTGGCTGTTCCGTGACTGGAAACGAAATCAGAAGCTCTGCATTCTGACAATTATCATGACAGCAGCGCTTTTGATCCCGTTCTGCGGTTATGTGCTGAACGGATTTGCTTATCCGTCTGACCGGTGGGTGTGGGCCTACAGCTTGCTGATCGGCAGCATTGTCCTGCAGCAGTGGGATCAGCTGGTGCTTTCAGAAAACAGAAAACTCCTGACCGGGGGTTTCGTGCTTGCAGTTCTGGCACTGGCATGCAAGCTGCTGGATGATACGCTGAATGCGGACGTCAGCACGCAGCTTATGATCGCAGCACTGATTTTATTACTGATCTCGCTGAAACCGGCGTTTCGCCGGCAGCAGCTGCAGAGAATGCTTGTGATCGCCCTTGTTTTCGCCTCGCTTGCCAATATGGCAGACAGTTGGTATTCCTGGAGAAATGATGAGGACCGCATCAGCGAATTCGTTACAAAGAAATCGCTGCATAAAACCATAAGAAAGACCGACGCCATGGCCGTGGCAAATACCGGCGGCCGGGACGAATTTTACCGTTTTTCCGGCGACGAGCTGACGCGCAACATGTCGCTGATGGCCGGCCTTTCAACAACGCAGTATTTCTGGAGTATGAGTACGCCGCTGATCAATCAGTACATGACAGATCTGGCGGTATCAGATCCGAAGAATCTCGCGACGCTTTATCAGGGTCTGGATAACCGGACGGTTTTGAATGCGCTGGCAGATGTCCGGTATTTTGTGACAGAACATGAAAAAACATTGCCATATGGTTATAGTCAGACGCCGGAAGATGAAGATCTGACCGGTGCTTACACGATTTATCAGAATCAAAAAAAATTGCCTTTTGGCTATACATATGACAGCGTTATCGCTGAAACAGACTGGAACAAACTGACGCCTGCATCAAAAGAGCAGACGATGCTGCAGGCGGCAGTTGTGGACGATGAAGCGATTGGTTTGGCCGGGTTCGGACTTGCTGCGGGAAATCCGGTTGCTGCAACAAAAGAATGCTCCGTCACCATAGTGCCGGATGACGATTCTGTGATTTGTGAGGACGGAAGAATTGTCATAACGGAGGAAGATACCTCCGTGACATTGCATATAAACGGTACTTCGCCGTATAATAAAGCGGAAGACCTTTTGTATATTCAAAATCTTGATTTTCAGGGATGTACGGAACTGGATTACTACCTGGATCCGACGATTTCCGGCGAGGAAGATCAGTACACAATCGAAAAATACCGGAAGATGAACCCGGTCAAAAAGGCAAAGCTGCGGCAGGAAAAACGCGCTGCGAAAGATGAGACAGAGGTTGTGCTGACGTGTCTGTTTCTTACAGAAGATGATATAGATATGGAAACCGATGCGTGGCCAAATGAAGGACAGGACAAAGAAGCAGAACAGGTCATGGAGACAACGCAGTCTGCGGAAGCAGAACAACCTGTGAATTCAGAACAAGCGGCGAGTAGAGATGGTGGCTGCGAAAAGAAATTATATTACGCCAACGCAAGAAACGAGTTTGGAAAGGGCCAGACAGATTTCCTGCTGAATGGCGGCGTCATCAGCAAAAGCAATCCGCTGAACGACATACGGATTACATTTCCCAAGACAGGGATCTATACCTATGACGATATCAGCCTGATCCATGCGGATTTATCCGCATATGACGCCGGAATCCGGGCACTTTCACAGGACACTCTGCAGAATGTAGATTTCCATGAGGGAGCCTGCTGGAACGCAACGAACCGTATCACCGGATCCATTGATCTGAACCAGAAAAAACTGCTTTGTCTCTCCATGCCGTACAATAAGGGCTGGACGGCATATGTAGACGGGCAGAAGCAGACGATCCTGCGCACCAACGGCATGTTTGCCGGACTGTTGCTGGAGGCGGGGAAGCATGAGATTGAATTGGTGTATGAGACGCCATATCTGAAATACGGGATGGCAATATCACTGGTCGGCATGGTGCTGCTGATTGTGATCATGGCGACACGGAAATATATCAAACGTTAAAGACGGTCAAAAGGCAGAAGGTCTGAGTATGAGTGTGAAAGCCTTCTTTGATTATACGTGGGATGTTGGCACTTTTGCTTAGTGTGAAATGTTCCCGCTGAGTAGAGAAGTGGCCTGCAGAAATCAGAAAGAAAACCAGGATAGAAAAAATGCGCGAAATCAGGAGTAAAACAAAAGCAGAATACAGAGTACGTCTGGCTGTGATGGTATTGATGGATATGATCACGGTCTTTTTGTCTTATTTTCTGGGACTGTGGATCCGATTTGAATTTTCGATCGCAAGGATTCCGCGATTATATATCGGTATGGTTGCAAAGTATGCCATCATTGCGGCAATTGTTTCAATTATAATCTATTATTGCCTGCGGCTGTATCACAGTATCTGGCGTTTTGCCGGAATCGCAGATTTGCTTCGGATTATCATTGCATACTTAATCCTCGCGCCAATTCTCATATTGATTACGCAGATTCCAAGTATGCGGATTCCATATAGTGTTTTGTTGATGGGATATATCTTCTCAGGTATCTGTTGTCTTGGACTGCGTTTCGGACTCAGGATGCTGCGATATGTCAGCTCCGAGGGAAAAACGACGGGAAAAGAATCCGATGTTGAGCGTGTCATGATTGTCGGCGCGGGACAGGCTGCACATGAAATAATTAAAGATCTGCAGCTGGGACGTCAGGGTGAATATCACATCAGCACGATCGTTGATGACAATCCGATCAAGAAAAACCGATACCTGGAAGGCATCAAAATCAAGGGAAGCCGGGAAGATATTCCGCGCCTTGCCGAAAAATACCAGATTGATAAGATTATTTTTGCAATTCCGACAGCCACTGCAGAAGAGCGGGCAGCAATTCTGAATATCTGTGAGGAAACCGGCTGCCATGTAATGATGCTTCCCGGTATTTCACAGCTGATCAATGAGGAAGTCCGCGTAACACAGCTGCGCGATGTACAGCCGGAGGACCTGTTGGGACGAGATGTGACACATCTGGACACAAAGGATGTTGCACGTATGCTGGAAGGCAAGGTGGTCCTCGTTACAGGCGGCGGCGGGTCAATCGGATCCGAACTTTGCCGGCAGATTGCGGGATATGGAATCAAAAAGCTTGTGATTCTGGACATCTATGAGAATAATGCCTACGATATTCAACAGGAATTAAAACGACAGTATCCGTCACTGGATCTGACAGTTGTGATTGCATCTGTCCGTGACAGCCGCAGAATTAATCAAGTGTTTGAAACCTATAAGCCGGATGTGGTATTCCATGCGGCAGCGCACAAGCACGTGCCGCTGATGGAAGGCAGTCCGGATGAAGCAATTAAGAACAATGTCTTCGGCACTTACAAAACAGCGTATGCGGCCATGATGAACGGCTGCCAGCGTTTCGTGCTGATCAGCACTGATAAGGCGGTCAATCCGACAAATATCATGGGCGCCAGCAAACGGATGTGTGAGATGATCATCCAGTCCTTTGATCACAAGATCAAGGAACACAAAGAATCTGATCTTCCGGTCCTTCATGTACATGTCGAGGATGAATTCGGCGATATGCCGTTTGTGATTCCGGGAAAAGATAATGCGGGATATCAGACCGCGCAGACAGAATTTGTAGCGGTTCGTTTCGGAAATGTCCTGGGAAGCAACGGATCAGTTATTCCGCTGTTCAAAAAACAGATTGCCGACGGAGGTCCGGTGACGGTGACGCATCCGGATATTATCCGCTACTTTATGACCATCCCGGAGGCAGTCAGTCTGGTCTTACAGGCCGGTACTTATGCAAAGGGGGGTGAAATCTTTGTCCTGGATATGGGTGCGCCGGTTAAAATCGATACGCTTGCCAGAAACCTGATCAAGCTGAGCGGGTTTAAGCCGGATGTGGATATCAAAGTAGAATATACAGGACTTCGCCCGGGCGAAAAGCTCTACGAAGAAAAACTGATGGCAGAAGAAGGTCTGAAGAAGACGCCGAATTCCATGATTCATATCGGCATGCCGATTGCATTTGATACAGACGCATTCCTCGGAGATCTGAACGATTTGATGAATGCTGCCTATGAGAATGACATTGCGATCCGCGACCGCGTGCAGGCAATCGTCAGCACATACCATCCGGCAGGAGAACACGGAACGGAGGAAAAGGGTGTGCATTATCAGGAGCAGATTTCACAGGCGGAGCATAAAGAATAAGAATGAGGACCGGTGGTTTTCGGACGGTCTGTTTATGGAATGGATAAACCCGCCCAATATGATGATATGAGGTGATTTAACATGTTTTCAGGTGAAGCAGAATTAAAGAGATTTGACAAAAAGGTCTGGCTGTCGTCTCCGACGATGCACGGAGAAGAGCTGCAGTATATGCAGGAAGCCTATGAAACGAACTGGATGTCAACGGTGGGCGCTAATATCAATGAAGTTGAACGGATTACCTGTGAGAAGATCGGCTGTAAGAATGCAGTTGCATTGTCTGCAGGAACAGCTGCCCTGCATTTGGCAATTAAGCTTGCCGGAGAGCGTCTGTATGGACAGCCGCGTGTCGGACACGGGACTCTGGAAGGGCATAAGGTTTTCTGCTCGGACATGACGTTTGATGCAACGATCAATCCGGTCGCATATGAAGGCGGTGAGTCTGTCTTTATCGATTCAGAATATGAAACATGGAATATGTCTCCGCGTGCGCTTGAAAAGGCTTTTGAACTGTATCCCGATGTAAAACTGGTGGTGTTGGTTCATCTGTACGGAACACCCTGTAAAGTAGATGAGATTCGTGCAATCTGTGACCATCATGGTGCGCTGATCGTTGAGGATGCCGCTGAATCTCTCGGTGCTTCATATAAAGGGAAGCAGACGGGAAACTTTGGTGATTACAATGTAATTTCTTTCAATGGCAATAAGATTATTACCGGTTCAGCAGGCGGCATGCTTCTGACGGATGAGGAAGAAGCTGCGCATAAAACACGCAAATGGTCTACCCAGAGCCGCGAAGATGCACCTTGGTATCAGCATGAAGAACTTGGGTATAATTACCGCATGAGTAATGTCATTGCCGGTGTCGTGCGTGGACAGTATCCGCATCTGGAAGAGCATATCGCCCAGAAAAAAGCGATATACAGGCGATACAAAGAAGGACTGAAAGATCTGCCGGTATCAATGAATCCGTATGACGAAACAAATTCAGAACCGAATTTCTGGCTATCCTGCCTCCTGATAAATAAAGAGGCAATGTGCAAACATGTCAGAGGTGAGAAGGAAGCATTGTTTGTGCCGGAACACAGAAAGAGCTGTCCGACAGAAATTCTGAACGCGATCACTCGGATCAATGCAGAGGGCAGACCAATCTGGAAACCGATGCATATGCAGCCGATCTACAGAATGCATCCATTTATCACCGTCAATGGCAGCGGCAGGGCCAGAAGCAATGCATACATCGACGAGGGACATCTGGAGGATGTCGGAGCAGATATCTTTGCAAGGGGACTGTGCCTGCCGAGTGACAATAAAATGACGCCGGAACAGCAGGATGTGATTATCGATGTGATTCACCGTTGCTTTGCGTGAGATATGTCTATGTATCAAGTATAAAGATAGGATTTTGTTGGGGCAGGGGTGCAAAAACCTGAACCGAAAAGACAGCGGGAGATGAAATATGTTGCGAAAGTTAATAAAATTACTATCGTTTATCATGGTTCTTGCGGGCGCTGCAGCTTTTGTACAGGATCAGGTCGAGCAATACCGCAAAAAAAAGTCGGCGGATTATGTTCAAGCAGGACAAGACCATCGTTATACCGGGTTTTACGAGCAGTATGTAAAAAGACCACTTGATGCGATGCTTGCAGTTCTTGCGCTTGTGCTGCTCAGTCCGGTTTTTGGCATAACGGCATGGCTTGTTAGAAAAAAACTTGGCAGCCCGGTTCTGTTTACACAGGACAGGCCGGGAAAAGATGAAAAAGTATTTAAGCTGTATAAATTCCGCACGATGACGGACGAGAAGGATGCAGAGGGTAATCTGCTTCCGGATGAAATCCGTCTGACAGATTTCGGGAAAAAGCTGCGTGCGACTTCGCTTGATGAACTTCCGGAACTGATCAATGTACTGAAGGGTGATATGGCAGTTGTAGGTCCACGGCCGTTGCTCGTCCGATATCTGGAACGTTACAATAAACATCAGGCACGCAGGCATGAAGTGCGTCCGGGATTTACCGGCCTTGCGCAGGTGCACGGAAGAAATACAATCTCCTGGGAAGAAAAGTTTAACTGGGATATAAAGTATGTAGATGATGTGACATTCGCCGGAGATTGTGGAATCATTCTGGATACCGTAAAAACTGTCATTAAGCGGGAAGGTATCAATTCAGAGACAGCGGCAACGATGGAAGAATTTATGGGAAGTGCCGGGGTAGAATAATTATGAAAAAACTGATTATCATCGGAGCCGGTGATTTTGGAAGAGAGATCGCAAATGTAGCAGAGCGCATTAATCAGAATGTGAATGAGGCAGAATGGGGCATTTTGGGATATGTTGATGATAACTCCTCAGTGCAGGGTGCTGTAGTTGATGGATATCCGGTACTGGGAACAACCGAATACTTGAATACATTAACAGAAGAAGTATGGGTGATCTGTTCTGTTGGAAGGGCTTCGGTCAGAAAAAGAGTGCTGGACAAAATCCATAATCCGGTTATTCGCTTTGCAACGCTGATAGATCCGGATGCCCGGATTTACAAAGACTCAGATGTTGGCGAAGGAAGTATTATATGCGGTGGCAGCATACTTGCAATCAATGCACATATTGGTAGACATGTTGTCGTTAATCTTAATTGCACAATTGGCCATGATGCAGTCATCCAGGATTATTGTGTGGTGAACCCAGGTGTAAATGTATCGGGAAAAGTAGTGGTTCACAGCTGCTCTGATCTTGGAACCGGAAGTAAGGTGATCCAGGGGTTATCTGTCGGAACAGAAAGCGTAATTGGAGCAGGCGCAGTCGTGATCAGGGATATTCCGGACCACTGTGTGGCGGTAGGGATGCCGGCGAAACCGATTCAGAGGAATGAGAAATGAATGCAGAAGAGTTTAACGGAAAACGTTTATTGATTATTCATAACGGCGGTGAAAAACAGGGACTGTTATATCAGAATATTTGTAATAATCTGGGAATGACGCTTGACCAGCTGCCAGATAAACCAAACGAGAAAGCGTTTGGTAAAATTGCGGGACGTCTTCATCTCCGGTTTTATGAACGTGTATTGGAGAATTACTATAAGAACGCAGTTGATGCACTTTCAAACAATTATGATTATATTCTGGTAATCCGCGGCGAATATACTCCGGTGAATGCTGTCAAATATTTACGCAAAAAGAATCCAAACGCAAAAATGGTTCTTTATATGTGGGACAGTATACGAAACAATCACGGAATTGAAAAAAAATGGGATTTGTTTGATAAGGTGTATTCGTTTGACAGGGCTGATTATCTGGCACATAAAGAAGAGATCGGTTTTATTCCGCTGTTCTATTGTGAGGAATATATTAACGAATTAGATCAAAATGCAGAAAAGAAATACGACATCGCATTTATCGGGACAGCCCATGGAGACAGAGCAAAAATTGTTAATCAGGTAGAGCGAATTTGCAAGAAGCACGGGCTTGCGATGTATAAATTCCTTTATTGCCCGCACACGCTTGTATACTTTTATAATCGCTTGTTTAACAAGGATTATAGGTATGTAAAGAAAAAAGATCTTTCTTTTGCCCTGAAACCCCAAAAAGAAATATATGAAATCTACAGTCAGACCAATTGTGTACTGGATGTAGAGATCAAAACACAGACCGGCCTGACGATGCGGACAATGGATATTCTCGGGCTAAAGAAAAAGCTGATTACAACCAATGCGGATATTATAAATTATGACTTTTATAATCCGAACAATATTCTGGTGATTGACAGAAATCATGTAAAACTTAAAAAATCATTTCTGAATACACCATATGAAGAACTTGATCCGGAAATATATAATAAGTATTCAATGAAAAGCTGGCTCTTACAGTTGTTAAGTTGAGGTGTTTCATGTACTACGGTCTGGGAGAATTTGTAAAACACAGTATATTTTTAATTTATACAAAAATCATGTGGCCGAAAGCACGGCTGATACGACTTCCTGTATATGCAAGGACAAGAAAAAACATTCATTACGGCCGCGGCTTTACGACCGGTTATGCCTGCAGACTTGCATGTGTAGAAGATTCGAAGATTATTATCGGGAAAAATGTAACGCTGGGAGATTATGTACAAATTCAAAGCAGTAATGAAGTAGTAATCGGCGACAATACTTTATTTGCATCAAAAATATTTGTTGGTGATTCAAACCATGGTTTTTATTCAGGAAGGAATCAATCCTCACCTGATATACCACCGAATGACAGGCCGCTGGATTCGGGAAAAATAATCATTGGGAAAAATGTATGGATCGGAAATGGCGTAACAATAGCCGGCAATGTCAGGATTGGTGATGGTGTAATCATTGGCGCAAACAGTGTTGTAACAAGAAATCTGGATCCTGAATGTATTTACGCCGGTATCCCGGCTGTAAAAATTAAACAGTGGAATCCGGAAACACGAGCTTGGGAACGACCCGGGAAAATAGACTGAGGTGATAAACAATGATTTCTGTGTGTATGGCTTCATACAATGGAGAAAAATATATTGCAGAACAGATCGAATCTATTCTGAAACAAATCAAAGAAACCGACGAATTGATTATTTCAGATGACGGGTCAACCGATCGGACGCTGGATATTGTAGAAGAGTTTCATGATTCCAGAATAAAAGTCCTGCATCATAATAAGGGTAATTATACAAAAAACTTCGAAAATGCCTTAACACATGCAAGTGGAGACATTATTTTTCTATGTGATCAGGATGATATTTGGAAACCGGATAAAGTTAAAACCACATTGCAGTATTTCAGAAATACAGGTGCGGATTTTTTAGTCTCAGCAGCCACGCTTGTTGATGGTGATATGAATGTAATTCTGGAATCTTCTTTTGAAGGCGGGAGAACAAGAACAGGATTTTGGTATAATCTGGCAGCAACATCATATATTGGCGCATGCATGGCATTCAAAAAGAAAATTCTGAAGAGAGTGCTTCCGATTCCCGGCACCAGTAAGTATATAGCACATGATTACTGGATCGCATGTATCTCGGAACGATATTATAAGACTGCTCTGATTAAAGAACCATTAATTCTGTATCGAAGACATGGCGGCAATACGTCCCCTGCTTTTGGAAAATCAAAACTATCGGTGATCGAGCGTATCTATAAGAGATTCTATACATTGTATTATATTGCGGGCAGAAGACGTCTTAAATAAAACACAGAGTATGGCCGGCTGCCTGATCCGGGAAAGTATTATGTTTTATATAGCTTGTATTGTATATAATAAGAAAATAGCGGATGTCGGATCTCTTAAGCAATTTCAGAGTCTGGCAGATAAATATACTGATGTCAGGATTCTGTTTTATGATAATTCTACAAATGTAGATGTTCTGCAGGCGAACCAATCCGGAAAATATCCTTCACATACAAAATATGTTAACAATAAAGGGAATGTTGGACTTTCCAAAGCCTATAATAAAGTGCTGGACGCTGTAAATTCGGAAGACTGGATTTTTTGGGCGGACGATGATACAGATTTTTCAGACCAATATCTGGGAAATGTATATCAGGCTGCAAAGAACGGTGAATGTAATATAATTGCCGGGGTTGTACAGACTACGGTAAATACGATTTTATCTCCGATACAAAGAAACCCGAAGAAATACCAAAAGCTGTCAATTGATACAATACACTCAGAAGTATATTGTATTAACAGCGGGTTATGCATGAGACGATCCTTATATGATGTAATCGGAAGATATGATGAGCGAATGTTTATAGACATGATTGATTATTGGCTGTTTGATGAGCTCAGAAAATACAATCTGGATAAGGTGCTGCTGGTAAGAGGGTCAGTTATTCAAAACTTTTCCGGAAATGAAGCTGCATCTTTTAAAAAACTGATTGGGAGATTCAAAATATTTACAAAGGATTTTAATCAATATTGTACGATTGAACACAAAAGTTTTGGCTATCGGAGCCGGATTTTAATAAAACGGTTTATTAACATATTGCGGATGAGTTTTTTAAAAGGATAGGAATATGATTTTATTACCGGAAATTAGAACAAATTTATTAAAGGTCATAAATTTTATTATTCTTTTTGATCTCGTATTTGGCGGGTCCGGAAGGGTAATTGTTATTGGCGGCATATCATTAAGAACGATGCTGTTCGGATTTGTGGTTTTGATTACGGTGGTTTATCGTTTTATCAATGAAAGTCATTTTGAAACCACAATGTTTCTTATGATCGCTTATTTTATCCTGTACCTGGTGATAAATGTTTTATTTGTCGGAAACGAACCATTTGGGATTAAATTTGATTTTCTTTCAAGATATCTTTATTTGATCATGGTTTTTTTCTATGAGATTTATTTTATGCATT
>CAZRNI010000001.1:18817-50141 GCA_964601425.1 uncultured Eubacterium sp.
AAACAAGCTGTTTTTGAGGGTGCAGATATTCTGAATACAGTTGCCGAAATACGATCAATGTTTGAAATCCTGACTTTTGTTTTTGCGTTATTCAGCATTTTACTCTGGATGTATGCTTTAACACTCGGATACGCAGCTTATGGTTTAATCGAGATGAGGTTTTTCAGACCCTATGTATATGGGAGTTTTGACTTTATCGGTCCGGGATTGCCCAGAATCTTCATGAAGAGCTCCATATTTCTCCCGGTTGGTCTTATGTTCCATCTGGATCACCTCATTGATAAACGAACGGTTCTGAACCTATTCAGATGTATGGTGTATGCTATTGCGATTATAACCACATTCACCTCTGGTTTTTTTCTCGCAACAGCAGTTTGTTGTCTGATTTTGTTCCAGAGGAAGCATATTCTTTCCGGCAGCAGCAGCCTTTTCTTTATTGTTTTAATCGGAGCCGGAATTTTTATTATTTCCAGATCAGGGCTTATATCCTTGATGCTTAACAGGTATACAGGCGACTATACGACATCATACAGGATGATACAGCTATCAAGTATCATCAGAGAATTCATGAAAAAACCGTTGTTGGGACATGGATTCGGGCATGAATTTACCACGTTTTATGGAAATACGGTCAGAACGACGTCCGGGTTTGAGATTGCATATGGAGAAACACTGGTAGACACAGGTATAATCGGTTTCAGCTTATATATTTCGATCATTATCCTTGCAATAAAGAGATTGATGAGTTATGCGGCAAAGAACAGTACCTTTGACTTATTTGCGATCGGATTAATTCTTATCTGTTTAGAGTAATGTACAAATCAGTTTATCAATAATTCGATCGGACTGACTTTCTTCGCAATCTGTGCAGGGATGGGAAATGCAGCAGTAAGAAATCAATCGACTGCTTATGGATATAAGTATGCTGAGGCAGAATCATTAAATGAAGGAAATGGTGAATGCATATGAAAATACTGGTAACAGGCGCAAATGGATATCTGGGTCAGGGAATCATCAGGCATCTTCTGGATAATCAAATAGAGGTAATTGCGGCAGATCTAAGTGTTGAACATGTAGACGTGCGTGCGAGAAGAATTGCATGTGAGTTATTCTCAGTAGAAGATCCATACCATTATTTTGGCGAACCCGACGTACTTCTTCATCTTGCATGGCGGGACGGCTTTGTTCATTATTCAGATGCGCACTTGAATGATTTACCCGGACATTATGAGTTTTTGAAGAAATTTTCAGGATCTGATGTAAAGATGATTGCTGCCATGGGTTCTATGCATGAAATAGGTTTCTTTGAAGGAAGTATAAAAGAGGATACGCCCTGCAGACCAATCACCCCTTATGGAATCAGTAAGAATGCACTGCGTATGCTGACAGAAATGTTATGCAGTCAAAATAACAAAAAGTTTTTGTGGCTGAGAGGATATTATATTGTAGGAAACAATCGATACGGATCTTCTGTTTTTTCCAAGATAGCAGCCGCAGAAGCAGATGGGAAGGAAGAATTTCCGTTTACAATGGGCCAAAATCAATTCGATTTTCTGGATTATGATGTTTTTTGTGAGCAAGTTGCTCATTCAGTTATGCAGGACCGGATATTAGGTGTCGTAAATATCTGCTCGGGATATCCGGAAAAGCTCGCTGACAGGGCAGAACGGTTTATTAAAGAAAATGGTTATAAGATTAAATTGAAGTATGGCGCATTTCCTGATCGTCCATATGACTCGAAAGCAGTGTGGGGAGATGGCAGAAAAATTGAGGAGATTATGAAACTCTCTGCAAAAGGCAGGTAAAAGTATGTCGACAACTGGAAAACAACGGAATGTTTTCAAGGCGGGAATTGGTTTTACGATCGGCAATTATCTTCTGAAAGGTGTTGTATTTATCACGACTCCGATATTTGCACGATTGATGACAACAGGGGATTATGGTAAATACAATGCATTTGCCTCCTATGAAAGTATTTTATTTGTTATATTAGGAATGGCAATACACAGCAGCTATAAAAATGCATTTTATAAATTCAAAGATCCCGATGATCCGGACAGTGAATCAGGTTATCAAAAATATATAGCTGCAACCATGTGGTTTTTGATTGGCAGTTTTGTCTGCTGGATGCTTGTAGCATTGGGATTCAGCCGTCCGCTCTCGGATTTGCTTGAAATTGATCAGGTTCTGGTAGTTATTCTCGTGGCTGGCAGTTATGCTTCCGCAGTAATGAATTGCTTTACATCAGATAGAGGAATTCATTACCAGTATCAGGAAATTCTTATCATTTCATTTGTAAGCACTGCATTAAATGTTCTCCTGTCTATTGTTTTAATGAAATGGGTTTTTCCGAACCGCATGTATATGGGAAGAATCCTGGGAGGTTTTATTCCGGTATTCGTTATTTATACTGTGATTGCGCTTCGCTATATACTTAGAGCAAGTGCAAAAGGAATGAAAAGTGGCCTGGCCTGGGGAGTCAGATATAGTTTGCCGATTGTGCCGCACGGTATAAGTCAGGTCATACTGGGACAATTTGACAGGATAATGATTTTGAAAATGTCAGGGGACTCTCCTGCAGGAATCTACAGCTTTGCTTATACTATTTACTCCATGCTTGCGGTAACGGCAAGTTCTCTTGACGGGGTCTGGTCCCCCTGGTTTTATGAAAAAAGAAAAGCAGAGGATTATAATGCGATCAGAAAAGGGAGCAGTCTGTACATTCTTATAATTTTTCTCGCTTCGCTTGGTGTGATTTTATTATGTCCGGAATTAATCCGCATTCTTGGCGGAGTAAAATACCGTGAATCTGTGTATTGTGCCATACCTGTAGTGGCAGGCGGATTTTTTGCCGGTATCTACAACGTGCCTTGTCTTGTAGAGTATTATCATGAAAAGACCAAACTGATCGCAATCAGTACAGCTTCCGCCGCACTGTTAAATATTATTCTAAACGCAATTTTTATTCAGTCTTATGGATATGTTGCGGCGGCGTATACAACGTTGGTAACATATGTTTTGTATTTTTTGATGCATTTCCTCGCAGCAAAAAAAATAGAAGGAAAAAATATTTTTCCTGCAAGGCTGATGATCCTATGCTCGGCAAGTATGATCATAAGCATCTTTATCGCATTGTTTTTGCTGGATAAAGTATTGCTCAGAATAATCATGTTAGTAATTATACTGGGTGTTTCACTTATTTATGAAGAAAAAAAATTCTCTTATCTGGGAAAAAGAATGAATAAAACAAAAAGATAAGAGATGGCGGTATTCATATCTTTCATCAATGGAGGGTGATAACGAATGAAGCAATTGTCGGTTGCAGAAATCCGGGAAAAAACACTGGATATGATGGATCACATTCATGCAATATGTGAGGCAAATGGAATACAATACTTTTTATACTATGGAACGCTGATTGGAGCAATTCGTCATAATGGATTTATACCTTGGGATGATGACTTTGATATCGCCATGAAGCGGGAGGATTATATAAAATTCTGCCATGTCGTTTCCAAAGAGAAACATCCATATTTCAAGTTATGCAACCGGGCAAATACAGAGAATTATTATTACGGAATTGCCAGATACAGCGATACCCGTTATAAGTTCATATCTGATATTAAAGAATTAAAACAGGCTGAAATGGGGATTTTTATTGATATCTATCCGCTTGATTACTGTGGCAATAGCCCGGAAGAAGCTGAAAGAATCATGAAACCTTGTATAAAACTTAACACAGATTATATCATTTACATGAACAGAAGAAGTGTACAGGGAGGGATCCGCACGCTTTTGAGAACACCAGTACATTATCTGTATCGTCTGAAATACGGAAAAGGGTTTTCCGGAAAAATTGATCGCATGATTTATCAGGGTGTAAAAGCGAAGACCAGTGATCAGGACAAGTTGATCGGAGTGCTTGTCTGGGAAAGCACATGCTGGGCGTTTGATAAAAAATTGTTTGAACATGCAGTTTTACACAGGTTTGAAGACAGGGAATATCTGATCCCGGAAGGATATGATGAAATTTTAAGGATGGTATACGGAGACTATATGCAGCTGCCGCCAGAAGAACAACGTGTACCAACTCATAATTATCATATAGTTGAGACAGAGGAAATGTAAATATTAATCAGAAAGCTGAGGGAGATTATTTATGCAGGCGATTATTCTTGCGGCAGGAATGGGAAAGCGTTTAAAGGAACTCACAAAAAACAATACAAAATGCATGATTAAGGTAAACGGTGTTACGCTGATAGAGCGAATGCTGCATCAGCTGGAACAGCAAAGGTTATCACGAATTATCATCGTTATTGGCTATGAAGGACAGAAACTGGTAGATTTTATTGAGACATTGGGCATTAAGACACCGATCGTTTATATTAACAATCCGGTTTATGATAAAACAAATAACATTTATTCGCTTGGGCTTGCAAAGGAATGGCTTTGTAAAGAGGATACAATACTGCTTGAATCAGACCTTATCTTTGAAAATGAAGCGCTCGATGTTTTGATTCGGGATCCTCGTGAAACACTTGCATTAGTTGATAAATACGAATCATGGATGGATGGGACATGTGTAAAAATCGGAGAGGATGACAGCATTGAGGCATTTATCCCCGGGAAAAAATTTAGATTTGAGGACATCAAGAATTATTATAAAACGGTAAATTTGTATAAATTCAGCCGGCATTTTTCTGAGACACATTACGTACCGTTTCTTGAAGCCTATCAGGCTGCCCTGGGAAAAAATGAGTACTACGAGCAGGTTCTCAGAGTTATTACCATGCTTGAAGATCCGGAGATTAAGGCTAAAAGACTGGATGGGCAAAAATGGTATGAGATAGATGATATTCAGGATCTTGATATTGCAGAATCTATTTTTTCTCCGGATGAAGACGAAAGAGTCAGCATGCTTCAGTCGCGCTATGGAGGATATTGGCGTTATCCAAAGTTGTTAGACTTTTGTTACCTGGTTAATCCGTATTATCCAAATGAAAAAATGAAGGATGAAATCAGGGCAAATTTTGATACGCTGCTCACAGAATATCCCAGTGGTATGCGTATAAACAGTCTTCTTGCATCAAAAAATTTTGAGGTGCACCAGGAAAATATTATTGTCGGAAACGGTGCGGCAGAATTAATTAAGAGCCTGATGGAGCATCTTACAGGGAAAACCGGGTTTATTCGTCCGACATTTGAAGAGTATCCGCATCGATTTGACAGAGCACTTTCAGTTGATTATATTCCTGAGAATAAAGATTACGCATACGATGCGGATGATATCATTCAATTTTTTGACAGTAAAGACATTCAAAATCTGATACTGATTAATCCGGACAATCCCACAGGGAATTATATTCCAAAGAAACAGGTCATCAGTCTTGTCGAATGGTGTTCTGAAAAGAACATAAAAATAGTTGTGGACGAATCTTTTGCAGATTTTGCAGATGAGCCTGATAATACGCTGCTTGATCAGGAACTGCTTACAGATTTCCCGAATCTGTATGTCATGAAGAGTATCTCGAAATCCTTTGGCGTTCCGGGACTGCGTCTGGGTGTTCTGGCCTCAGGAGATATTCAGACAATTGAAAAAATGAAAAAGGATGTTGCGATCTGGAATATTAATTCTTTTGCAGAATTTTACATGCAAATTGAAGGAAAGTACAGAAATGAATATAAAACAGGACTGGAAAAATTAAGAACAGAGCGCAGGCGTTTTCAGTCTGAACTTGCAAAAATTGAAGGAATTCGCGTGATTCCGTCGCAGGCAAATTATGTGATGGTAGAAGTGGAAAAAGGTATATCTGTTAAAGAACTTTTGAAGCAGCTCCTGGTTAAAAATAATATACTGATAAAAGAACTCACTACGAAAACAAACGGACACAACTATCTCCGTCTTGCTGTAAGAAATACAGAGGATAACACAGTGTTGCTCAATGCTATGCGTGAAGCGCTTAAAAATTCAGCAAATTAGTTTGGAAAGTAGAGGTTATACGAACGTGAATATTACCATTGCAGGCGGGGGGAATATCGGAACGCAGTTTGCTGTACACTGTGCAGAGAAAAATCATGAAGTAACTGTCTTTACATCAGATCCGGAAGTGTTTAGTGATACGCTTTATATTGTCGGAGAAAATAATGAAGTAATTCACCGGGGCAGGATTCGTCTTGCAACAAATGATCCGGAGAGAGCGTTTCGTCATGCAGATCTAATCATTATTACATTTCCGTCAAAGATGATGAAATATGCTTCAGAAATTATCTATGAGCACACAGATGAACATACTATAATTGGGGTTGTGCCGGGGAATGGCGGCAGCGAGTGTGCTTTCAGGAAGTGTATAGAACGCGGGAATGTTTTTTTTGGAATTGAAAGAGTCCCTGCGATTGCACGTCTGGTGCAGAAGGGAAATACGGTCAGATCTACCGGTTACCGCGATATGCTGCATGTAGCTTCTCTTCCTGCAGATTGTGCAGAAAAATGTGCAGAAATAGTTGAACAATTATTTGAAATTCCATGCAGTACAGTTCCCTGTTTTCTGAATCTTACGATGACTCCTTCCAATCCTATCTTGCATACAACAAGGCTAAGAACCCTGTTTGGCGACTGGAAAGAAGGCGTGTATTATGATTCAGTGCCGTTGTTTTATGAAGAATGGGATGAGGACTCTTCAAATCTTCTGATCGCATGTGACGAGGAGGTACAGAAAATTTGCAGGGCATTGCCCGAATTTAAATTGCAGTATGTCAAGTCTTTACGTGAACATTATGAAAGCCCGACTGCGGCCGATATGACAAAAAAGATTTCTTCAATACCTGCGTTCAAGGGACTGGGAACGCCGGTATGCAAGACAGAAAATGGTTTTATTCCGGATCTTCATTCTCGTTATTTCACAGCAGATTTTTCATATGGATTGCTGATTATTCAGCAAATCGGAATATTTGCAGGTGTGAAGACTCCGAATATTGATGAGACAATGGAATGGTATCATTCAATTGCTGTTGAGAAAGATTGTTTTCAGTTTGAAGATTATGGCATCAATGATATAAATAGTATGAAAGCGTTTTATTTGATGTAAGGGAGTACCTCACATATTTGTATTCAGAAAGGATGGAGACGGGTAGTATGACTAGAAATGTGGAAATGGAAATATCGCTGTTAGAACTGATCCTGTCTGTTAAGCGACGATGGAAAACCATAGTAATAATCGGAATTATATGTGCCCTGCTCGGAGGAATTGCAGGTTTTACCAGTGAACGGGCACAGTTAAAAATGCAGGATACCAGTAAGGTGGAGGAACAAAAACAAGAAAAGATCTGGTACGATGAGAATAAAAAAATGTATGAAGAATCAGATGATGATTGTGAGGAAGTCCTGATCAGACTCAGGGAAACCTGGCTTCGGCTTGCGAAAATGCAAAAGGAACATCCGCTTATGGAAGTCGATCCATACCACTGCGAATGGGAGAATATCGTAGTCAGATTCGAGGCGGATTCAGGAAATCATATCGGAACAGTCTTCAACTGGATACAGACAGCAGAGGCAGAAAAACTGTTTGGTGATTCAGCTGACAGGCTGCAGGCATACAGAACGGATCTGATCACCGCTGATGACAAAGAATGTGAGACAACGATCACGGTGATTAAAGTCGATGGATTTGACACAGAAGAGGCATCCCGTTACCTGCAGGATCATATTCAGAAAGAAGCAGAAAAGAGCGGAATTACACTCAGTGGAATCAGTGCGGCTCACAGCAGCGGCTATCTTTATCGTGTGGCTGATTTTATCAAATATACCAGAGACACTATGAATACAGTTCATGGAACGATCAATAACGTCATGAATGTTACCAGTGCATTTCCACAGCCGCAGGAGCCTGAAGAAATAGTTACTGCAATTAACATGACATCTGTCGTTAAGACTGCAATACTGGGTCTTCTGCTCGGGCTGATTGCAGGGGCGGCAATTATGATGGTTGTAACATTAAAACAAGGACGAGTTATAAGCCGCAGACAGATGGAGGATACATTTAATCTGGAGCAGCTCAGCGACTGTTCGAGAGAGCATGCGACATCATTTGATATTTTGAATGCAAATCTTGATGTGATGACAGGGGGAAATAGTAGAATTTTGCTCCTTGCCAGTGAAAAGAAGACTGATGTATCCGATATTGCAGAAATGCTTAATGCAAAGCAGGAGAGAGAATTTGTGACAGGTAAAGACATTATCGATGATTCAGCTACAATAGATGCACTGGATGAGACGGCAGGTATTGTAATCGCAGTAAAACTCGGAGAAAGCAGAATATCCAACATTCAGAGAATTATTCTCCGTGCGAAAAGACTGGAGAAGAAGGTTCTGGGATTCATTATAATCTGAAGAAACGAGTCGGGAGGCTAAAGAGGTATGCACTCAGCGATAGACAACTTGAACCGAAAAGTATTATTTCCGGTTATGGAATTGCTTTTTGTTGGTTATATCACGTGCATCAGAAATATCATAGGCTATAACACTTACGTCAAACTTATGACAGCAGTTATGCTGCTGTCATTTGTTCTGTATTTTCTCGGGGGATTTTCTGCATATTGGCTAAAGACAAAATCTATACGCACGGTGATGCTCATTATAGCAGCAGCGTATTTGGCTTGCAGGCTTATTTCTTTTGTACAGAATGGATGCGATAGATCGATTCGCTTATCGATTGTCCTGGAAATGTACTACGTTATAGTAGTGATTGGAACACCGATCGGGGGATTTCGCAGGCGTAGTCATGCATATTTTCTGTTTGTCGCATCTTCATTATGCCAGGCAGCAAATCTTGTCGTTTATTTTAATTATGAGAAGTTCCCGCAGGTAGTTAAAAGCTGGTTCTTGAACAATACACCGATAAAAGATCATCCTTATTCTGCGCTTTCAACCAATCCAAATGCTGCAGGGATACTATGTGCGCTTACAGCAGTTGTAGCGCTCATATATTTCCTGGAAGAAAAAAACATTCGTGCGCGTGTGATTGCACTTATCACAGGGATTTTTCAAATTGTATGTCTTGCGATTTTGTATAACGGTGTGCGAAGTGCTATTTTTTCTATGGCGGTGTCCGTAGTTCTGCTGATTGTCGGAATTGTGTTCAAGAAAAAAAGAGGCCGGAATGTTGTTTTGGGCGTCTTTACATTTGCAATGGTATTCCTTGTTGGTCTGGGGTGTTTTTTCTCGCAGAAAACATATAACCAGATGGAACCATTAAATGAGAATGAAATCAGACTAAATGCGATTAGTTCAGATCGTTATATCATATGGAAAACCTGTTATATAACATTTGATAAAAGTACAGTTTTCGGAAGAGGGAGTCTAAAACTTGAGAAGCGATACAGAAAACAGTATGCAGCGGAACATGAAAATGAGGTGACAACTGTTCATATTACTGCTGCAAGGTTTTCTCCTCATAATGGTTATATTGAGCTGTTAACGGTAAGTGGATGGCTTGGCTTTGCGTTAATTATGTCGTTTGTCTGCCTGGCGATTGCAGATGCAGAGCATTTGAATAAAGGATACTGGTATATTATAGTTTGTTTTATATTGATTAATAATTTGTTTGAAGGACTATTCATTCTGGATCGTTTTTTTCCTTGTTTATATCTGTTTCGTGAGTTATCAGTGACTTTTTTTGATGATTCTGCTGCTGAAAGCATGACCTGAAAATCTGTTCACGAAATAAAGGTATATAGTAGGAATGATGGAAAGAAGATGGAGCATCATATAATCATTGATAAAATTTAAATAAATATATTGCTTTATACAAAAATTGATAGTAGTATAAAAAGAGCCATTAGATTCTAATGGCTCTTTTTTTGAGCGTTGTTATTATGCTGTTCATCTAAAGAGGCTTGAAGGGAATTATGAACAAACGAGATGGAGATATACTGTATTCGGTTTTTGAAAAGGGCTATATTAATCAGCGATTTTTATCATCGGAAACAGGTTATTCAATTGGTAGTGTAAATATCGCCCTAAATAATCTTTGTCAGAACGGATATTTGGATAGAGATTATGTGGTGACAAATAAGGCGATTCAATTGGTTTCATCGAACAGACCCAGACATGCAATTATTTTGGCTGCTGGTTTTGGTATGCGAATGATTCCGATTAATTTAGAGACACCCAAAGCCCTTCTTGAAGTAAAAGGGGAGAGACTTATTGATCGTCTCATAAAGCAACTTCATGAAGCGGGTATTTATTCAATAGATGTTGTAGTCGGGTTCATGAAAGAGCAATTTGAATATTTAATCGATTTATATGGAGTAAATCTGCTGGTAAATACAGAATATGCAAAAAGAAATAATATGTTTTCCTTATATCTTGCGGTGAAAAACATGCGTGATGAAAATACATATGTTTTGCCATGTGATATTTGGTGCAGAAATAATCCGTTTCGAAAAAATGAGATCTATTCATGGTATATGGTGAGCAAGGAGCTGAATCCGGAAAGTGAGATTCGTGTTACCAGAAGCAAAGAACTTGTTTGTGTTCCTGCAAAAGAGAAGGGAAATCGCATGATTGGAATTGCGTACCTCCTTGCAAAAGATTTCTATGGGTTAAGGAACCGGTTAGAGGAACTCGTTTCCGATTTAGATTATCAGGATGCATTCTGGGAACGGGCGGTAATTCGTGATAGGAGAATGCTGTTAAATTCCAGAATCATAGAGAAGCAGGATGACATAGTAGAGATTAATACATATGAGCAGCTTAGAGAATTGGATCAAGATACAGCTCAGTTAAAGTCTGAAGCTTTGGAAGTGATCGCCAACGTATTTCATGTCGATTTGCGGGATATATGTAATATTCATGTGCTGAAAAAAGGAATGACCAATCGTTCATTTGTTTTTCAATGCCGCAGTGAAAAGTATATTATGCGTATTCCGGGAGAGGGAACAGATCGGCTGATTAACAGAAGGAATGAAGCAAATGTTTATCAGGTGATTGCAGGAAAAGGACTATGTGATGATGTCGTTTATATAAATCCTGAAAATGGGTATAAGATCACAAAGTATTTAAATAATATTCGCACATGTGATCCTTATAATCCGAAAGATCTAATAAAATGTATGACATGCCTGAAAGCATTTCATCAAATGAAGTTAGAAGTATCTCATAGTTTCGATATTTTTGAACAAATTGAGAAATATGAACGGTTATGGGGCGACGAAAAAAGTATTTATTCGGATTACTACAATACAAAAACCCAGGTCTTTCGTCTGAAAACATATATTGACATGATGCCAAAAGAATGGTGTTTGACGCATATCGATGCGGTTCCGGATAATTTTCTTTTTTATAGAGATAAAGAAGGTAATGAAAATCTTCAGCTGACTGACTGGGAATATGCAGCGATGCAGGATCCGCATGTAGATGTTGCTATGTTCTGTATATACAGTATGTACGGCAAACAGGATGTTGATCGATTAATTGATTTGTATTTTAACGGAAATTGCAGACATGAAACCAAAGTAAAAATATATTGCTATATTGCAGCATGTGGATTGCTTTGGTCTAACTGGTGTGAATTTAAACGAAATCTTGGCGTTGAATTTGGGGAATATGCACTAAGACAGTATCGGTTTGCAAAAGACTATTATCATTATGCCGTTGAGGAAATGGATAACTTATTTGCTTGAATGTTGTGGGACAGTCCCCTGTTTCAGGCATTTGGAATGCATATTATACGACAGGAGAGAAGATGGATAATCATAATAATACTGGAAAAACGATAGACTGGATGATTACGATCGTTCCATTTGCATTAATATTGTTGCTGGCTATGCTTCTTTTTATTTTCCCGGATGATGCGAATCAAATCATATCGAGGATTCGCTTCTTTTTCGGTGACACAGTCGGGGCATATTATCTGTTAATCGGTCTGGGTGTTTTAATTGTTTCGGCTTATTTAAGCTTTTCGAAGTACGGAGATATTAAGCTGGGAGAACCGGATGAAAAACCCA
Source organism: uncultured Eubacterium sp. (assembly GCA_964601425.1). Classification (GTDB taxonomy): domain Bacteria; phylum Bacillota; class Clostridia; order Lachnospirales; family Lachnospiraceae; genus CADBRN01. Next base: position 30,821 of record CAZRNI010000001.1, read on the forward strand.
GGTATGGATTTTTTTCCTGGGGCAGCATGATGTTTACATGTGGACTGGCAGCAGATATTTTGTTTTACAGTTTTGCGGAGTGGGTTATGTATGCAGCTAATCCACATGTCGCAGAAATGGGACCGATCGAGGAATGGGCAGGTGTGTTTCCTTTGTTTCACTGGAGTTTTATACCGTGGGCTTTTTATCTTGTTCTGGCGGTTGCGTTCGGATTTATGCTGCATGTCAGAAAACGCAGCAGACAGAGATATAGCGAGGCATGCAGGCCTTTACTGGGAAAGCATGTCGATGGATTTCCCGGACGTATCATTGACTTATGTGCACTTTTCGCACTTCTGGCAGGTACGGCTACTACTTTTTCCGTCGCGACGCCGCTTATGGCCGGAATTATAGTAAAGCTGTTCCATGTTAATCTGACGCGAACGACTGTCACAATTATAATTCTGATAATAACCTGCGTTGTATATACGTATGCTGTTCTGCACGGATTCAAAGGGATTAGTATTCTGGCAAAACTGTGCATTTACTTGTTTTTCGGATTGTTGCTAGCAGTTTTAGTGCTGGGCGGCCAGGGAAGATTTATTATAGAAAACGGAATTCAGAGTCTGGGCAAGATGATCCAGCATTTTATCGAACTCAGTACTTATACGGATCCCGCCAGAAATAATCACTTTCCGCAGGACTGGACGATTTATTACTGGGCATACTGGATGGTGTGGTGTATAGCGGCGCCGTTCTTTATCGGTAATATTTCCCGGGGGAGGACGATCAAACAGACAATTGTCGGAGGATATGTTTTCGGCGTGGGTAGTACGATCGTATCTTTTGTTATACTGGGTAATTACAGCCTGGGACTGCAGGTTAAAGGGACAGCTGATTTTGTCGCAGAATACGAAAAAAGCGGAGATTTATACAGCCTTATCTTAAGTATAATTGATTTGATGCCGGTTACAGGAATTATTCTTGCATTGATTCTCGTATGCATGATTGCATTTTATGCTACTTCGTTTGATTCGATTGCATATACTGCTGCGTGCTATAGTTATAAAAAATTAGATAATGGTGAAAGACCTCATATGATGATTATTCTCCTTTGGTGTTTATTGCTGATTGTTTTACCGATCGCACTTGTTTTTTCGGAAAGTAGTATGAACAATATACAGAGTGTCAGTATTATCAGCGCATTTCCGATTGGGATCATTATGATTATTATGATCGGCAGTTTTATCAAAGATCTGAAAAGGTATAGAACAGAGAAGGAAGGAAACCAGTAATGTCGGAACAAATTAAACGTGCGATTATTATTGCGGCCGGGGAAGGGAAACGGCTGCGCCCTATTACGGAAACAACTCCAAAGCCTCTTGTCAGTGTAAACGGAATAAGGATAATAGATACGATTATCAATGCGCTAAAGGAAGAAGGCATACACCAAATATATATTGTTGTAGGCTATCAAAAAGAAAAATTCAGGGAAGTATATGGAAATGATCCGAGCATTCATTTCCTGGATAATCCACATTATCGGGAAGGCAATAATATTACATCCATGTATATAGCCCGGGATTTACTTCCGGAATCTGTCGTGATTGAAGGAGATATCCTGGTAAAAAATAAAGAGGTGTTCAACAAAGAGATTAAGGAATCCTGTTACTGTGTGGAAAAGATGTCTTATGCCCCTGAATGGGCCGTTAAAACTGTGAACGGGCATATCGTCTCCTGTCGTATTGAAGGGGACAGTGACGCAGGACGTATCTGGGGAATATCCATGTGGACAAAGCGTGACGGCGGTATGCTTGCTGAGATGATCAGGCGGCAGGTTGAAGATAAAAAGGACTGGTCTGTTTACTGGGATGAAATAGCATTATTTCAAAACCTCGAAAAGTTTAATATTGGAATACGCGAAGTTCATCCAAATGATTTGATAGAAATTGATACGGTTCGGGAACTTGCAGATTTAGATTCTTCATACCTGGATTATTGTGAAGAAGTATAAGTTTAATTAGTAATTGCCATTATAGGGGGATGGGAATGAGTTTAATTCGTAAAGCGGGTTTTTTGTCTGACAATCAAATGAAAACAATTCACGAGAAATCATTGTATTTGCTTAAACACAAAGGAGTTATTTTTAAGTCCGAAAAAGCAAGAGATATATTAGCTGCCAATGGTGCAACAGTCAGCGGAAATACAGTTTTCTTTCCAGAAGAACTGGTCGAAAAATGTTTAAAAACGGTACCTGAGAGTTTTGTGGTTGAAGCAGTAAACGCTGACCGCAATGTAACAATCGGAGGTGATTTTATCATCCATCCGGCAGGTGGAGAAACATTTCTTCAAAAAGCTGACGGGGACAGACTTACTTCGACGACGATTAGTCAATTTGCAGATCTCCAGAAAATATATCAGGCTTGCGACAATATAAATATGACAGGTTATCAGCCGTTGTCACCCGCAGATGTGCCAATGAAAACAAGAGGACTTCACTGCCTTTATGAAACCATGCTTTATACGGATAAACCATGGCTTTCACCGATGGATTATTCGAGCGGTAAAGATAAACGAAGAGAACTTGGAATGTATGAAATTGTATTTGGAAAAGACTGGGTGAGAAATCATTACCTTACATGGAGTATTGTCACACCGGAAAGTCCACTGGTTTTCAGTGAATTCTCATGTGAATCTATCATAGAATTTGCGGAGTTTCATCAGCCGGTTGCACTTGTCTCGGCACCCATGTCCGGAATCACAGGTCCGTTTTTCCTTCTTGGTACAATTGTTCTGGCAAATACAGAAACGCTCGCCGGTTTATGTCTGGCACAATGTATTACCCCGGGGATTCCTGTCCTGCCATCGGCTTCGTTAACGTATGGAAATATGCAGTATGCTACATGGGAATGTGCAAGTCCTGATTCAGCACTGATGCTTGCCGGAGCGGTTCAAATGTATAAAGAGTTTTATCATATTCCGGCACGTGCGCAAACAGGCGTGACAAGTGCACAAGCGCTTGATTATCAGGCTGGGTTTGAAAGTATGCAGAGTTTGTTGCTGACTGCTTTGATGGATGTGGATGTAACGAGTCAGTCTGCAGGAACGCTGGATAACCTTATGACGATTTCATTTGAAAAAACTGTCATTGATGATGAATTGATTGATCGTGTTAGAAGAATTATTAGCGGATTGGATATAAAAGAGGAAACATATAGCGTAGATATCATTATGGAGGTTGATCATGGCGATAATTTCCTGACACATGATTCTACATTGGATAATTATATGGATGGATGGCAGCCTTCTCTGTCAGACTGGAATAACTATGATACCTGGAAGGCATCTCCGAATTATGATATTAAAAAAAGAGCTGAGAATAAAGTGAAAGACATATTGCAGAATGCGTCTGTACTTCTCGATAAGGAAGTGGCAAAAGATCTTGCAAAGTACATGAGTGCATATGAAATGTGATAATAGATTTCTAAATAATTCTATATTGACTTTAAAATAATATGGTCACGGAAGATGGCAAGGAATATGCTATAATACAAGTATCTTGCAGAGACAAGAAATAGAATGTGCCGTGGAAGAAAACAAGAGAAAAGGCGGAGGAACAGAAATGGACAGAAAAAATCAAGTAAGAGAAAAGTGCCTTGGCAAAAAGATAATTCCACTCTTGATTGTAGTCTTTTGTATCTTGTTGACATGCCTTCTCCATCCGGCCACCTCGGTCCACGCAAAAAAGAAGTCGATCAAAACCTACACCATCAGCCCCAAAAGCAAACCGATCGACAAGAGCCTGTGGACAAATCCATCCTGCAACAAGACGACGAAGCATTATTTCCTGCTGCAGACTTACATGGACAAGTTTGAAAAAGCAGGCGGCGGCAAACTGATTCTTAAGAAGGGTACATATTATCTGAACTGTACAGTCAGTATTCCGAGCAATGTCACGATCGTTTTGAAAAACGGCGTTGTGCTCAAAAAGACCTATAAAAATTCTCCGATGAAGAAATCGCCGATCATGTTCCGCTTCTGCTCGCCGAAGATGCATAAGAAGACGATGAACAATCCGGTGAAGCCTAATAACAAAGGCTATAAGAAACACAACGGCGTGAAAAACATAAAGATCATCGGGCAGGGAAATGCCACGATTGATATGGCCGGAAAGACGAAGATGTATGCGTTCTTTATGGGGCACAATAAAAATGTCACGATTTCCGGGATTCATTTTAAGAATCTGAAGAGCGGACATTTCATCGAACTGGATGCGGGGAAGAACATTACAATTGAGAATTGCAAATTCAGCAATCTGACAGGGCAGCGGTCCAAGGAAGCGATCAACCTGGATACGCCGGATGCGTCGACGGGCGGCTTTAATCAGCCGTGGAGTTCTCTTGACAAGACTGCAAATGAGAATGTAACCATCGGAAACTGCACTTTTGACAGGGTTATGCGCGGCGTCGGGACGCATAAGTCCTCTGCCGGACATCCGCACAAGAATATTGTGATCGAGAATTGTTCCTTCCGCAGCAATCCGGACAGTGATCATGCGATCCAGACCATGAACTGGGACGGTGCAGTGATCAGAGGATGCACGTTCCGGGATGTTTATTGGGCAATCAGTACCTATCAGGGGAATAATATCACGCAGACAGGCAATACATTTATTAATGCGGGAAATGCGGAGGAAGATGAATAAATAATAGTAATGATAGCCATACAAAAACATTTTATCTATCTGTATGAAAGAAAGCGAACCGGGAAAAACAAATATGGCAGGCAATAATCCAAATATTCAATTGTTTCTCCAGAACAACATCCGGTATGTTGAACAACTCAGGAATTCACGCTTTCGACGGCATGTCTTTTGGCTGAATCCATTTATCAAAACAGGGTATATAGATTATACAGCGGCGGTTTCGCCGGAGGAGAAAAACACTGCCTGCACAAAGATTCTGAATGCATATGAGGAACGTTTTATCTGGAGAGCCGGACACTGGATCCGGTGTTTTGTCGATGATGTAAATATTTTTTTTCATCAGGCCGGAAGGAGAAGAACGATCGACTATTCGAAGGGGCGCTTCCGGGATTATTATTCTGTTGCAGTAATAGTTAAGAATGAAGCACGTTATCTCAGGGAGTTTATATTATTCTATAAAGCGACCGGGGCGGACAGAATCTATATCTATGACAACGATTCGACTGACAATCTTCTTGAAACCATTGAGCCGTTTCTGAAAAGCGGTCTTGTTGTATACAGAAAGTGGTCGGGTCGTTCTGTTCAAACTGCTGCGTACAGGGATGTGATCCGCAGGACAAAGCACAGGACAAAATGGCTGGCATTAATCGATGCGGATGAGTTCTTGTTTTCACCGTTAGGCCGTATGCCGGATCAGCTGAAAGCATATGAACGGTTTCCAGGTATTGGTGTAAACTGGCTGATGTATGGACCCAACGGACATGTTCAAAGACCGGAAGGTCTTGTGATGGACAATTACACGACAACGCTGGCCGAATATGGCGCGGGGATTAATTGTCACATAAAAAGCATCGTACAGCCGGAAGAAGTATTTTGCGTGTTTCACACACATTACGTAATTTATAAAAAACGAAAGTATGCGGTAAACGAGAACTGTGATCCGATTGATAATTATAATTCGTATATTCCGCGGACTGGAAAATCTTTCACGCAGACCAATAACCGAAGAATATTCAGAATCAATCACTACGGAACAAAATCGCTGGAAGATCTGAAAGAAAAATGTTTACGAGGATATGCAGATGGTTCTCCAAATGCGTCCTTCAAAGAGCAATTACGAACATTTGAGGCGCCGCTGATACAGGATTATACAATTAAGCCATATGCTGATATTGTCAGACACAAGCTGGAAGAAAAGGAAGTCCGGCATAGGAAAGTCGAGAGAATATGCTAATAAACAATACAAAAAATACGGATGCGCCTTATCACGTCCGTCTGCAGCCGGATGAAAAAGGGGTTCATTTGAAGCTGGCTGAATTATGGCGGTACAGAGATTTGGTATTTCTGCTGACGAAGAAGTCTTTTAAGGTAACATATCAGCAGACAATTCTGGGACCGTTGTGGATTATTATTAATCCGGTGCTGTCCAGTCTGATCTACATGTTTATTTTCGGACATATTGCGGCCATCGGAACATCAGGTGTTCCACAGGCATTGTTTTATTTTGTCTCCTCTGCAGTCTGGGAACTGTTTTCATTTAGTCTCATGACAAATGCCAGTACATTTGTTTCCAATGCATATTTGTTCAGTAAGGTTTATTTTCCAAGAATTGCAGTGCCGATTTCTGATATGCTGGTCAGTTTGCTGAAATTTGGCGTACAGTTGATTATTATCATGACGATGATGTTGATTTATGTTATTACAGGTGAAATACATCCCAACTGGACACTGTTTCCTTTACTGCCGCTTCTGTTTGCGCAAATGTCGATTCTTGGGATGGGTGTCGGGATTTTACTTTCCAGTCTTACAACGAAATACCGGGATTTGCTTATGGCGGTAAATGTCGGAGTTAATGTATGGATGTATGCATCTCCGGTCGTCTATCCGCTTCAGACGATTCCGGAAGGAACTATGAAGATCATTATCAAACTGAATCCCGTAAGTGAAGTCATCGAGCTGATCAGATGGATTATGCTTGGCCGGGGATCATTTGAGCTTTCTTATTATCTGTATGGTCTTTTGGAAACAATTTCCCTGCTGCTTTTGAGTATGGTGATTTTTAACCGGGTGGAAAGAACGTTTATAGACACGGTATAGAAAAAATGAAAAACAATGATAAGATTCCCGGAGGGAATCACTGTCACATACAAGAGGAGAAGGATTGTATCAGTCCGGAAGTAATGCTCTCAATATCCGGATTAAAGAAGCAATATCGGCTCGGAAAAATAGGTGCCGGAACACTTCAGGGCACGATCAGGGAGTGGAAAGCCAGACGAAGCGATCCGGATTATCCTGATGCCGCCCGTTCCGGTAAAAATGCGATTTTCCATGCGCTGAACGGGATTGACCTTATGGTGCATAAGGGTGAAAAACTGGGCATTATCGGGAGAAATGGAGCAGGTAAGAGTACGCTTTTGAAAATCATCAGCAGAATCACTGCGCCGACCGAAGGAACAGTAGATCTTTATGGCCGCGTTACATCTATGCTTGAAGTGGGAACGGGTTTTCACGGAGAAATGACAGGACGTGAAAATGTATATCTGAATGGCGCGATACTCGGGATGACGAAGGCAGAGATTGATGAAAAGATGGATGATATTATCCGGTTTTCAGAGTTGGAAACATTTATTGATACACCTGTAAAACGCTATTCCAGCGGAATGTTTGTTAAGCTCGGTTTTTCTGTCGCATTTCACCTCGAGAGTGAAATCGTTATCATGGATGAGGTGTTGGCAGTCGGTGATGTGGCATTTCAGCAAAAATGTATTGAAAGTCTTTCGAAGGCAGCGGATAATCAGGATAGAACGGTACTTTACGTTAGTCATAATATGGAAACAATTCGTAAATTATGTGACAGGTGCATTGTCCTGGACAAGGGGAAAATCGTTTTTGACGGCGACGTGAATCAGGCAATCGCGCTGTATCTGGGCGCAAAAGAATTGATGCCATCGGAGATTACATATGGACCGGAGCACAGACCGGATGATCATCTGATCCGTATTAACAAACTCTTCACCCTGGAAAAATTGAAACTGGCGGATCGGGAAACACCGGTATTTCATAGCTCTGAAGAAGCGCTTCTGGAACTTACGTGCAGAGCTGAACGCTTTGTGGACCGCGTCGGATTCCGGTTTGAACTGTGGTATCAGGACGGATCAAAGGCAGCAACATCTCTTCCGGGGGATTTTCTGGATTTTAAGAAAGGAATCAGTAAGGCGATCATCAAGCTGCCAATGTGTCACCTTGTTTCGGGCCGTTATACTGCTGATATTGTAGTTTTCCGGGTAAATGGTGCGGGAAGCGAGCACAAGATTGACGCGGTTTATCCGGGATTTACATTTCAGATCGAGCCTGTTCTGGATGCAGATAACTACATAGAATGGAATCATCAGCACTGGGGTGTGATTCGTCTGGAAGATAATAGAGGGGTAATAGAAGATTAAACCATTCATGTATCCGGTGAAACTGAAAGAGGGATACAACTGAAACGAATGAAACATTCAGAAAAGTTTACAAAACTCAAATTGAGATGGTTGTATTATACACATGTGGGAAGAACTCTGCTGCTGGCAAAGACAACGATTAATATGCTGAAACGTTTTGGTGTCCGGTATACGGGACAGAAAACGTACCAGTTTATTAAAAAAAGAGTCACGCACGAACAGACAAACGCGGAATGGTTTCACAAACATAAAGCCACACCGGAACAGCTCGAGTTGCAGCGCAGGACGCAGTTTAAAAATGAGATCCTGTTTAGTATAATCGTTCCGTTGTATAACACGCCTGAGCGGAGTTTACAAGAAATGTTTGAGTCTGTGAAGGCACAGACATATGCGCACTGGGAGTTGTGTCTGGCTGACGGGAGTGATTCGTCCCATGCGTATGTGGAAGAAATCTGTGAAAAGTATGCCCTGGCAGATCATCGTGTGCTGTACAGAAAGCTCCCTGAAAATCTGGGTATTTCCGGTAATACGAATGCCTGTCTGGAATTGGCATCCGGTGAGTTTGTGGCATTACTTGATCACGATGACGTGCTGATGCCGGCAGCTTTGTATGAGATGATGCAGGTGCTCGACAACAAAGATGCAGATGTAATTTACACCGATGAGGCAACATTTTTGAGTCCGGATCTTACACGGATCAGATCGGTCATATTAAAGCCGGATTTCGGGATCGACAATTTGCGTGCAAATAATTATATGTGTCATTTTACGGCTTTCCGGCGTTCACTGTTAAGTAAGGCCGGTGGATACCGGAGTGTTTATGATGGCAGTCAGGATCATGATATGATGCTGCGTCTCGCGACAGCGGCAGAACACAATAAAATCGTTCATGTTCCGAAAGTGTTATATTTGTGGAGGGCTTTTCCGGGGTCAACTGCCTTGAATGTTCAGGTAAAATCATCTGCACCGGCTGCAGGGAGAGATGCAGTCGCAGATCACCTAAAAGCCGTGGGACTCAATGCACAGGTGGAATGCACGGATCTTGCGCCGACGATTTATCGTATCCACTATGAGATTACAGGAAATCCGCTGATCAGTATTGTGATTCCGACCAGTGACAAAGTACAGTATCTGAGACGCTGCCTGGAATCTATACGGAATAAAACTACATATAGCAGATATGAGATTATTCTCGTTGAGAATAACAGCAAAGAAGCGGAAACCTTTTCATACTATGAAGAAGTCACTGAAAAATGGGAAAATGTGAAACTGCTTCGCTGGCATGGGGGATGGAACTGGTCCGCAATTAATAATTATGCAGTAAAAGAAGCTGCGAAAGGTGAATATATTCTGTTGTTGAACAACGATACAGAGGTGATAACGCCGGACTGGATCGAAGAAATGCTGATGTATGTACAGCGCGATGATGTCGGGGCAGCCGGTGCCATGCTGCTCTACCGGGACAGAAAAATTCAGCATGCAGGCGTTATATTAGGTCTTGGAGGAGTGGTTGCAGGTCACGCTTTTCATCACACGATGTGCGGAGAAACCGGTTATATGGGTAGAAAAATATATGCCCAGAATTTATCGGCTGTCACTGGCGCGTGTATGATGATTAAAAGAAAAGTGTGGGAACAGATCCACGGAATTGATGAGCAGTTCGCTGAACATTGGAATGATGTGGACTTGTGCCTGCGGATCCGGAAAGCGGGCTATTTGATTGTCTGGACTCCTTACGCGGAACTTTTTCATCATGAATCATGTACCAGAGGCTATAATGATACACCGCAGAAAATTAAAGAAGTATACAAAGCCGCGAAACAGTTTTGGGAGCGATGGGCAGACGATTACGCAGAGGGAGATCCTTATTACAATCCGAATTTGTCACTGATGCATTCGGATTTTAAGAAAAAATATAATTGGTGAAAGCCGGACTGATTTGGAAAGGGTTATGGAATATGAGGGAGAAAGAGTGTCTGAAGGTACTGTGGCTGATCCCGTCATATAACATGGAAGATGATGAGGCAAATAATGTATCAGGTCCCCTGCGCAGGGCACTCATGGATTCGCATGGAGATGAGATCTGTCTCACATTGGTTTATCAATCTGATTTATCGCGCAGTCACGAGCGCAATCAATTTTCTGCTCCGGTAAGCATCGGAAATTGTATCTATCATCCGGTAGATATTCCACTCGGAAAAATAGGTATGAAAACAGCTGAATGGAAGATCGTAAAGAAGGAATTGCTTCGTATTATCCGGATGTATAAGCCTGATATTATTCAGTGTTTTGGTACAGAATGGCCTTATGGACTGATTGCGGAGGCAACTCCTGTACCGGTTGTAATTCACATCATGGGGTTTTTAAACATTTACTATACATCACTGGCAATGGTGACAGGAAGAGGGGGAAAACAAGATTCAGTTTCGGGAAATGTAAAGAATGCGTTGTATCGTTGCAAGCGGTTAATAAGAAATTGTTTATTATCTAAACCTGTGTATTCCGGAGAAAGCTTAAGTAAACGGTTTGAACTGCGCAACATGCGGGTAAACCGCTATTTCATGGGGAGGACAAACTGGGATAAGGCAATTGTGAAATATTATTCCAAAGACGGCACATATTATCATGTGCCCGAGGTGATGAAAGAAACAATCTGCCGGGCAGCCGGGACATGGAACTATACGAAGAAAAAGAAACTGCGGCTGCTCACAATTTCTTCGGCAGATGACCGGAAAGGAAATGAAGTCATTTTGCGAACGGCCAGATTGCTGAAAGAGCTGATCGGAATGCAGTTTGAGTGGCGCGTCGCGGGGGAGAAGTCGTTTTTTCTGGCATTTGAAAGATATACAGGAATTGACCGGGAATCGGTAAATGTGAAACTAATCGGACGGATTGCTCCTAAAACAGTTGTTGAGGAACTGCAGAGGGCGGATTTTTTCATACACCCTTCTATAATTGATAATTCGCCGAATTCCATCTGTGAGGCGCAGCTAGTCGGATGTCCGGTTCTCGCTTCCAATGTGGGAGGAATACCACAGCTTGTAGAGGACAGCGTCACGGGATTCCTGTATCCATATAATGAGCCCCATACGCTCGCATTTTTGATTGACAGTCTGCGGGAAAATGAAGATTTGCTGACGAAAATCTCCCGGACAGCTTCCGAAACGGCACAAAGACGTCATGACTCTGTTATGATCGCTGACAGGCTTGTTTCGGTTTACAGGGAGATCATAAAGAATCATCCTGAGGAAAGATGCCCGGAATGATAATATGTATTCGTACGAAAGGAGGAAATCATGAAAAAAACAGTTCGTATCTTGTTGATGTGCCTGATTGTGCTCCTTGGGATTGCTTCAGCAGTGCCGGCACAGGCGGCAGCAAAGAAAAAAGTTACAGTATTGACACAGATGGTCGTGAACCATGTGCAGGAAGATGAGGACGGCGGATATACCTATAAACTGACATATGACAAAAAAGGGTTTATAAAAAAGGCAACTGCCGTTCGCAGCAACGGATCTGAAAAAACAACCTATAAATTCAAGTACAACAAAAAGAAACAGATTACAAAGCAGACAGCACAGCCGTACTTCATGGGCAAGAAACAGCCTGTCTGTACGGCAAAGTATAAATACAACAAAAAGGGATACCTTTCCAAAGCAACCATTTATGAGAAGAATAAAAAGCAGGGCGTTTATAAGTTTACCTGGGACAGTAAGGGAAAACTGTTGACAGAGAAGGCGTATAACGCAACAGGTGCTTTGACCGGCCAGAAAACATATGAATATGGTGCAGACGGCAGTCTGATGAAAATCACCTATACAAAGACCGGCGGCGTGGTAGATGCAGTAAGCGTTTACCAGTCCTCAGGACCCGGAAGTAATACCTACGTGGAAAATGACGGTGCCACAGGTAAAACGTTTATGCGGGGCGAGCGGATCTTTGCCGCAGGGAAACTTAAAACAGAAACAATCGAACGTTATGATGACAGTGACGGCGAAGAGTTTGCAAACTGGTATAATCTTGCCGAAGTTACATGTAAATACAAGAAGATAAAGACCGCCAGCAAGACCAAGGTAAATAAACAGCAGGCAAATATTTTGCAGTATCTCTATCTCGGAGATTATCTGTTCCAGAATCACACCTGTGATTATATAAGTCCTTATTTGAATTACTGATAATATGTACGAAAACAAAAAGTGCACCCGGGATTGTCCCCGGGTGCAGCCATTTTACAGGATGAAATTTGATGATCAGCCGACCGCCTTGTAATTATCCTGATCTTCGCCGCATGCATCAGAAATGATGAACCGGGGCCGGCCCTGGATCTCCGTGTAGATCCGGGCGATGTAGAAGCCAATAGTACCGATGCTGATGATCATGACAGAGCCGATGAATACCTGGAGCAGGATAACGGTTGTGAAGCCGCTCAGGGCGACGCCCATGATTTTTTGTACAAATGCGATGACGCCGAAAACTAAGCTGAAAAAGAGCATAAAGATGCCAAGATATAAGACCATCTTCATGGGCGTGCTTGAGAAGGAAGCGATATTATTCAGGGCATACTGGATCAGTTTGCCGCCGGACCATTTAGAAGTGCCGGCATTCCGTTCCTGCACTTCATAGGATACGGTCGTGTGACGGAAACCGACCCAGAAGGTTGTCGCGCGGAAAAATGCGTTGCGCTCCGGCATGTCGCGGATGATGTGAACAACCTTTTTATCCAGCAGTTTGAAATCAGAGGTGTTCTCCAGATCCAGATCCGACAGTTTGCTGATAATCTGATAGAAACCGTGGGATGCAAAGCGGTGCATGACAGATTCTTTTCCGCGGTCTGCTTTGATTCCCTCGATAACATCGAAGCCTTCCTGCCAGAGCCGGTACATTTCCACCAGCTTTTCAGGCGGATGCTGCAGATCGCAGTCCATAACTGCTGCACAGTCTGTGTTCGCATTGCAGAGGCCTGCGGCGATCGCGCCTTCCTTGCCGAAATTTCTGGAAAAATGCAGTCCGCGCACATGCGGATCGACGGAGCTTGCCTTTTGGATTTCCGGCCAGGTGGCATCGGAAGAGCCGTCATCGACAAACAGAAGTGTATAAGGGATCGATGCGTTTTCCAGAATCCCGGCGACTGTCTGTGCGGCGGCAGCAATGTTTTCCGCCTCATCATATGCAGGAATAATAACGGTTAAGGTACCGCTTCGAAGTGGTTCCATAGAAGAAGTCCTCTTGAAAAAATCGGTCTTTACATTTAGAATAAAACTATTCTTTATAATTCTTTATAGTAACGAATGAATGGGTTTTTCGTCAAGTAGTACCGGCGGTTTTCGACCGGTCTGCTCACGGAAGTGTTGACGAGACAATCATTTGAACGCAGTGGATCAGTCACCCCACCTCAGATGCATGGAGCGTCAGACGGTGGGTTTGAACGCAGTGGATTAGTCCCCCGCCTCAGACGCGCGGAGCGCCAGGCGGTCGACTTGAATCAAACCAGACGCAGTGGCGGGACTCGAATTTAGGAGGATAAGCGGGAAAGGAGAATGCACATGAGGAAGTATAACTACAGAGCGGCAAGGTTTATCATGATTATGCTGGCGGCATTTTTCTTTGCCTGTGTGCTGCATCCTGCTGCATCGGTGCAGGCGAAGAAGCTGAAGACATACACGATCAGCCCGAAGAGCAAGCCGGCGGATAAGAGTCTTCTGAAGAATAAGTCGTACAATAAGACGACGAAGCATTATTTCCTGCTGCAGACTTACATGGATAAGTTTGAGAAGGCGGGCGGCGGCAAGCTGATTTTGAAAAAGGGTACCTACTATCTCAACTGCACCGTCAGTATTCCGAGCAACGTCACGATTATTTTGCAGAATGGCGTTGTACTGAAGAAGACATATAAGAATTCTCCGATGAAGAAGTCGCCGATAATGTTCCGGTTCTGTTCGCCGAAGATGCATAAGAAGACGATGCATAATAAGGTGAAGGAGAATGACAAGGGCTATAAAAAGCACAATGGTGTGAAAAATGTCAAGATCATCGGCCAGGGAAATGCCACGATTGACATAGGCGGCAAAAAGAAGATGTATGCGTTCTTTATGGGGCATAATAAGAACTGTACAATTTCCGGTATTAAATTTAAAAATCTGAAGGACGGGCATTTTATCGAGCTGGATGCCGGTAAGAATATTACGATAGAGAACTGCAGCTTCAGCAACCTGACCGGCAAGTCGTCCAAGGAGGCAATCAATCTGGACACACCGGATGTGACGACAGGCGGGTTTAACCAGCCCTGGAGTTCGATGGACAAGACGCCGAATGAGGATGTAACGATCCGGAACTGCAAGTTTGAGAAGGTTACCCGGGCGATCGGAACGCACAAGTATTCCTACGGACATCCTCATAAAAATATTACAATCGAAAATTGTACGTTTAAGGGAAAATATGCAGATGACAACTTTATCATCCGGGCATTGAACTGGAACGGCGGTACGATCCGCGGATGCACCTTCAGGGATTCCTATGTCGCGATCGACGGACCGGGTGCGCGGGATATTACGATTTGCAACAATTCCTTTACACACAATTCCTACCGTGTCATTTATTTTTATCCGTATAAGGGCAGCGGGCAGCCGGTCATTATGCCGCATCTGACTTCAAGTATGACTTACGGCAATACATACAGTGATGTGGGAGATAATGTGATCCGCAACGTGACAGGATGGAATAGTTCCACACAGAGCCGGATCTGGTCACAGTATGACGCATGGCCGCTGAAATAAAGCCCGGGATGATGGAGAATGTATTAATTTATTATAGAAATGTTTAGATGGAAACGCTCTATTGAATACGTTTTAATGCAAACGTGTTGAAGCAGCATAGTATATAGAAAATAGCAGCAAGACTCCGATTGATGCAGCGTCATCATGCGGTTCGGAAAGAGACGGAAATGAAGGGAAAGATAAATAAACACATATTGACACTAATGGTGATGCTTCTTCTTGCAGCATGCTTTACAGGTGCAGTAAGAGGTAAAACAGTACAGGCAGCATCAAAGTCTTCGGCAAAATATACGCTGAAGCGGACCAGTTTCAAAAAGAAATACACGATGTATCTCGGCAAGACAAAGACGGTGAAGGTCAGCTATAAGTCCGGATCTAAGATTTCAAAGAAAATCATCTGGAAATCGAGCAATCCTTCGGTGGTGCAGGTAAAGGCTTCCAAGACCGGAAAAACCTGCGAACTCAAGGCGCTCAAGACCGGAAAGGCAAAAATCACCTGTTACCCGAAGGGAAAGAAAGGCAAGAAGCTGACCTGCACGATCACGGTCAAAAAGAAAGTGCCGAAAATCAAGTCACTTTCTTTTGCAGATAAGACGATCGAGGTCTATGTGGGCGATAAGGTCCAGAGTAAGCTGACAGTCAAGCCTGCAGGTGCAAAGAAATCTAAAGTAAGCTATACGTCTTCTAAGAAGACTGTGGCAAAAGTAAGCTCCAAGGGTGTTGTGACGGGACTGAAAGCAGGGACGACAAAAATCACGGTAAAATCGACGGACGGCTCCAATAAGAAAGCGACATATAAAGTCAAGGTCCGGATGATTTCGTTCGCAAATGCGACGGCGAACATCTATATAGGTGATACCTATCAAAACAAACTGAAAAATCAGGTCACACGCGCAGGATCATCCGGGATTAAGTGGTCCTCGTCCAATCCCGCGGTTGCAACAGTTGATGGAACTGGTACGGTCAAGGGCGTCGGCAAGGGAACTGCGCTGATTACCGCAAAGATCAATAATAAAACAGGGGCGGCTGCATCCTTTATGGTGGATGTTTCCTATCGTCTCCTGAACAGCAGCACGAAGTTCATCGCACACCGCGGTCTGAGTTCGGAGGCGCCGGAAAACACGCTGCTTGCCTTTGATAAAGCTGGCCAGGCTGGGTTCTGGGGCATTGAGACGGATATCCGTAAGACAAATGACGGTAAGTTTATCCTGCTGCATGACGCTACCTTTTCCAGAATGTGCGGCGTAAATAAAAAGCCGGAAGACATGACGCTCGATGAGATCAGGGAGCTTAATATTATTACCGGTAATAATTATGATCTTTATAAAAATGACCAGCGAGCGACAAAGATTCCGACCCTGGAGGAATATCTGAATGTCTGCTTGCAGTATAATATGGTGCCGGTGATCGAGATCAAGATGTCTTATGATCACGATGCGCCGGCGGATCCGGATGACGAGGGGCAGGTATCGTCCGGACAGACAGTGAGCGGTCAGACCGGGGACGGTCAGACTTCCGGCGGCTCGACATCGGACGGCCAGTCATCAGGCGGTCAGATTGTTGACGGCCAGTACCTGCAGGATATGGAAACGGAAGACATGCGGGAAGTATTCCGCATCACCAATTCCATTATGGGCAGTAAGCCGTACATGTTCATTGATTTTGACTATAAAACGCTGCTCGTCATGCAGAAGGTTCTGCCAATCGAAAACCGGCCGAATATCACGATGCAGTACATCAGCCGGACATACGATGCCGAGACGCGGACAATCTGTGAGGCAAATGGTCTGGAGTATGATTTGAAGTACTCTGGCGTGACGCAGACCGGCATCAATCAGATCCGCAAAAACGGCGGCAAGGTCAATCTCTGGACGGTGGATGATAAAGACAAGGCCGAGGATTATATTATCAACGGAATTGACTATATTACGACGAATAAGAAGCTCTGGTGAGCAAATACTTGCCGGGAAACTCGATGACTTTAAAGACAGAATGGGGATCATTTAAATGGTTAAAAAAATGCTGCGCAGATTTGCGCGACTGCTGGGCAAGAGAAGCTATACACTGAGACGCTATATCAATGCATGGCGCTACAATAACCATGTCAGGTTTTATCAGAAAAAATGCATCACACAGCCGACGGATGATAAGCTGGTTTTGTTCGAGTCATTTTTCGGACGAAAGTTCGCGGATTCTCCTAAGGCAATTTATCTGGAAATGCTCAACAATCCTGCCTACAGCGATTATCGCTTTGTCTGGGTCTTCCGGGAAGATGGTTTTGAAGAAAAGGCAAAACTGGTCCAAAATGACCGCACGACATGTGTGATGTATCACACGCGCGCAAGCTGGCTCCTGTACGGTAAAGCAAAGTACTGGGTGCTGAATTCGCGCGTCAAGGATTATATTGAAAAGAAACCGGACCAGGTCTTTATTCAGACCTGGCACGGCACGCCGCTGAAGCGTCTGGGCTTTGATATTAAAAAGGGCAACAATGCGAAGCATACGAAGGAAGAGCTTGCCCAGTCTTATTTGCAGAATGCGGAGAAGGCAGATTATTTCATTTCGCCGTCCCGTTTCTGTACAGAGGTCTTTACGACGGCATTCGGGTTTGACAAGCTGGGCGTCGAGTACAAGCTGATCGAGACGGGTTATCCGCGCAATGATGATCTGTTCCGCCTGACACCGGAAAAGATCGCGGCGTACAAGAAAGAACTGAAGCTGCCGGAAGATAAGAAGGTGATTCTTTATGCACCGACCTGGCGTGATAATGAACATAAAGTCGGTGTCGGCTATACCTTTGATGCAAAGAAGTACATTGAAGATCTGATTAAAAACCTTCCGAAGGAATATATTATCATGGTTCGTCTGCATTATTTTGTCGCGGATGAGATGGATCTGACTCCGTATTCCGGACGTGCATTTGATATGTCTGAATACGAAGATATCAATGTACTTTATGCCGTATCGGACATTCTGATCACAGATTATTCTTCTGTTTTCTTCGATTACGCAAATCTTCACCGTCCGATTTTATTCTATATGTATGATCTTGATTTCTATAAGAACGAGACGAGAGATTTCTATATCGATCTGGAAGAACTCCCGGGACCGATTCTGGAGACACAGGAGGAAGTGATAGACGCCATTCAGGATGTCGACCGGGTGAAAGAGGAATATGCAGAAAAATACCGGAAGTTTAATGAGAAGTTTAACTATCTGGATGATGCTGAGGCTTCCAAACGCGTGATTGAACGGTGTATCGGATAAAATGATTTGCTTGCCGGTCACCGGGTGAATGAAGAGAAGGAGAACAGATGAAGTTAAAAAAGAAACTGCGGAAATGGATGAGGAAGCTCAGCAAAAAAAGCTATCGGATGAAAAAACTGGTGGATAAAACGCGTGAGTTGGATCACATCCGTTATTACAAGAAGGAGTGTATGACACAGCCGACGGATGAGAAGCTGGTTTTGTTTGAATGCTTTTTTGCCAAGAAGTATGTAGATTCTCCAAAGGCAATTTATCTGGAGATGCTGAATAATCCGAAATATAATGATTTCCGGTTTGTATGGGTGTTTCGGCGTGAAGAACTTGAAAAAAAGCAGAAACTGGTTGATAATGACCGCACGACTGTAGTGAGTTATAATACGCAGGAATGTTGGAAAATGTATGGCCGGGCAAAATACTGGGTGCTTAACACGCGCGTACAGGATTTTATCCAGAAAAAGCCGGATCAGGTGTTTATTGAGACATGGCATGGTACGCCGTTGAAACGTCTTGGTTTTGATATCAAAACTGGTAATAACCCCAAATTTACCCCGGAGGAGCTTGGCAAACGTTATCTGAACAATGTGCAGAAGGCGAATTTCTGGATCTCGCCATCCCGTTTTGCGACAGAAGCATTTACGACAGCATTTGGTTTCGACCGGCTTGGCATGGAGGAGAAGCTGATCGAAACCGGTTATCCGCGAAATGACGACCTGTTCCGTGTAACACCGGGAAAAGTTGCGGCACTGAAAGAAGAGATGAATCTGCCGCGGGATAAAAAGATTATTCTGTATGCGCCGACCTGGCGTGACAATGAACATGAAATTGGCGTGGGATTTACCTTTGATCCTGTTGCAGTGACGGAAAAGCTGATTGAATCGCTTCCGGAAGATTATATTATCCTGATGCGTCTGCATTATCTGATCGCTAATGAAATTGACTTGACAAAGTTTACAGGGAAAGCGTATGATTACTCAGGTTATGAAGACATCAATGATCTGTATGCGGTCGCAGATGTGCTTATGACAGATTATTCTTCTGTTTTCTTCGATTATGCGAACCTGCACCGTCCGATGCTCTTTTATATGTATGATCTGGAAGCATATAGAAATGAGAGCCATGATTTTTATTTTGACTTGGATGTGCTGCCGGGGCCT
>CAZRNI010000001.1:50151-55825 GCA_964601425.1 uncultured Eubacterium sp.
GTTCTGAATGCCATTCATCATCTTCCGGAAATCGAAGAAAAATACAGAGAAAAGTATGAGGCGTTTAATAAGCGTTTCAACTATCTGGATGACGAAAATGCGAGCCTGCGTGTGATACAGCGCTGTATTGGCTGAAAAAGTGCAGCAGTGGATGATACAGCCGGATTAGCTGTCTGAAATTTACATGTGCATATTTGATGTATTGTCAGCTCGCAGCTATGGAAAGGACAAAGAGTAATAAATGATGGACGTGCAGAAGCAGCACCCTGCGGGCTTTATTAAAGAAACCTGGAATCATTCGGACCGGCGGCAGCGCGCGTGGCTGATCGCCCGTGCAGCTGTCTATATTGCAATGATTGTGGTTATGTTCACCTCTGAAGAGGTTTATAAAAACACTTCGGCAGAGGGGGTGAAGACAATTGCATATGTACGGATTGTTCTGGTGTTTGTTCTTGCGTTTGCGGGCGTATTTCTGCCGTTTTTTCTTCAGTGGCGGAGGTGGCCGGAGCGGTTCAGCCGCTTTAAAATCAGCATGGTCTATATCTTGCTGATTCTTGTGGGATTGTTCATCACACTGTTGATGTGCGAATACGTACACGGCTTTAATTTTCTGGAGATCCGCAAGAAATTCATTTTCTTCAATGCGCTGCTGGCAGGATGTATCTATCTTGTAATGCACGTCATTACGAACCGCGTAAAATGGAGTCTGATGCTGACGTATGCGTTGATTATCGTTGCGTCCTGTATCAACTACTATGTCAATATTTTCCGCGGTGAAGCTGTGAGCGCAGCAGATATTTTTGTTGTCGGTACGGCGCTCAATGTTGCGGGTAACTATACGTTTGCATTTACGCTGAATATTTTTCGCTGTCTTCTGGTCGGCGCTGTCCTGTTTACCATTGTCACCTGGATGCCGAAGGAAGATATGTATCTGCGTAAATATATGCGGATCGGTTATGATGTGATTGCACTTGCGCTCGTCGTATTTACTGTCTGGCTGTTTGCGGCTTCCGACTGGCCGAATTCCCAGCAGGTCAAGGTGCGTGTGTTCAAACCGATGAAAACGTATAAGAAGAACGGCGAATTGCTGAACTTTGTCCGCGGATTCTATTTTATGCTGGTGGAGACGCCGGAGGGCTACACGACAGAGCAGTGTGAGCAGCTCATGCATCAGCTCGATCTGGAGAGCGACCCGGCAGATTATGATGACGGAAAGAAAAATCCGAACATCATCTTTATTATGAATGAGAGTCTTACGGACTTCTCACAGTTTGAAGATGCCGAGCTGAGCGAGGATCCGATGCCGTACATTCACAGCCTGGAAGGTCAGAGCAATGTGATTCTGGGCAATCTGCACGTAGACGTTTTTGGCGGACGTACTGCAAATACGGAGTATGAAGTACAGACCGGCAACGCCTTGTATTACATGCCCTCAAGTGCCGTTCCGTATGCGATGTATGTCCGAAAGCCGCAGCCGGCACTGACCTGGAATATGATTGATATGGGATACAGCGGGGATGAGGCATTTCATCCGTATCATGCGAATGGATACAGCCGTCCGCGTGCATATCCGAACCTGGGATTCCAGCGGTTTGTTGCGATCGAGGATATTGAGTCGGAGCTGACGCCGGAAGATTATATCCGCGGATGGGTTTCGGATGCGACAGATTTCCGTTATATCACAAAGCTTTATGAAGAGGCAAAACAGAAGGACAGCGATGCACCGTATTATCTCTACAATATTACGATGCAGAATCACGGCGGCTATACCGAAGACTGGGATAATTTCGAACAGGATATCGAGATTAACGGAGCGGCCTACCAGGGGATGGAGGCGCTCGCGGATACGAAGCGCTTTATCAACCTCACGCAGTATTCGGACGAGGCGTTCCACGAGCTGACGGATTATTTTGAAAAAGTAGATGAGCCGACGATCCTGATTATGTATGGAGATCATCTGCCGCACTTTTACAATAATTTCTATAAAACAGCCTGGGCGGATGCGGATGCGAAGGAAAAGATGGCGAAATATACGACGCCGCTGATCATCTGGGCAAACTACGATATCAATGCAAATGGGCATAATGACAAGATTTTTGATGATATCAGCGTGAATTACCTGAGTGCTGAGATCATGAAGCTCGCCGGCCTTCCGATGACAGCCTATCAGAAGTATCTTGTAGATATTCAGGAAGATCTTCCTGTGCTAACTGCATTCGGAATTTTGGATCAGGATGGTAATTACTATGAACCGAATCTGGATCCGTCGGAATATCCGTTTGAGGAGATCATCAGAGAATATAATTATCTGATTTACAACTATCAGTTCGACACGGACAACCGCAACGACGATTTCTTTACATTGAAATCAGATCATTCCTCGCTGAAGGCGTATGAAAAAGAGCAGGCGGCGGGAGGATCGTAAAATAATAAACACCATCGCTCAGGCGTGAAGCCTTGGGCGATGGTGTTTTGTAATTAACGCAGCAGGGGAGTTCCATATGATGTGATGGCCTTGTTGCCGGGGTGCGTTTTTTTAGACAAGACACAATCACACAAAATGAATTCCGGCATCATCAGCCGTCAGCGTTACGGCTCGTTTGATTTCGGGATACCGGTCCGCAAAGACTACAACGTGCAATCCGGTGCCGGGAATGGCCAAAGGAGTTTCAACATCAATTTGTTTCAGAACAACGGAGTTAAGCCACACGCCGGGCGTATTTTGGAAATTTGTGACATTAACAGACAGCTGATTCGGGAGAACATAAGAGCATGTTAGTTCACCTTCGGCTGTTTTTTCATCAGTCACGGTTCCGCCGGACATGACGCCCGCATAACTGTTTTTGCCAAATAAATCCGTGTGGAAGCCGAGTTCCGTAAATTTCTGCTTCAGTACTTCCGGAATCTCCACGCCGGCGTCGACAGTGACCAGCATACTGCAGTCGTCATCCTGCGCGAGTGTAAGGAATTCGTCCGGATCCCCGGTCAGCAGCATATTGTTTTTGCGGAGCAGCCGGTGAAAGTCTGCAAGATCCTGCTCGTCCTTTTCAGTTAAAACAGCGTCTGTAAAATCCACATCTTTTGAAAGATATTCCGCAAGATAATCAGTCAGTTTAAACGCACCGCTGAAATTCAGATGCTCCTGGTCGGCAATGTCGGTAGTGAAATCAAAACCTGCAGCGTCGGCGACAGCCTGTGTATTAAAGTCCAGATAATCAATGCTATATTCATCAGCAATTTTCTGAACACCCTCTGAATTGGAACGGGTCCATCCAAGCTTTGGTGTCTTGATCAGCACCACCTTGACGCCTGCATCCTGCAAAAGGTTAAGCGTCCTTTTGAAATACGAGAGCTGATGCTTTCGCGGGTGAACGCTCTCGTCAACCGGCTGGTCGTCAATGATAAAACCATCAAAAAGCATCCGGTCGATCCGGGTCGCGTTGCCGCGGAAGACAAACGGACCGTTCTCCTGATAAGCAAAATCATCCTTTGTCAGAAGATTCCAGCGGTCGTGAAACTGCATAATCGGAAATACATAAGAACAAAGCGAGCGGAAGGCTTCCTGATTGCCTTCTTTTTTTGCGCGGTATTTTGTGTAGTGCCAGAGCAGCTTCAGCTTGTCGACCGACCAGGGAGCAGCATCCGCCGTGCGGCGGAAATTGGATTCCCGGATCTTCTCGTAAAGTGTGCTGACATCGATCACAACAGCTTTCAGATTTTTTTGTGTCTTTAGCATACGCTGTGCATAGTAATATGTACACATCATCGGCTGCGTTCCCGTTGCCGGCGAAAAAGCACTGATGTGATAGTCCTCCAGCAGATGCATGCAAGACACCCCGCGGATGATCTGGCTGCTGCCGAGGAAGGCAAGCTCGATGCTGTCTGGTTCCAATTCATTAAACTGATCGGTAATATAAGTTTCCGCCAGTGTGTCGTATGCGACGTACTTCTCCTGCAGGATCCCGCTGACCCAGTTAAACAGCAGGAAGAAAATAAGGAGAAAGCAGACGACCTTCACAAAGCGGGAGAGTGGTTTTGGCATGATTGCATATCCTCGTATTATAAAGGGAATTCTATTTTGTAAGTATATAGTGTATCGAATAGAGAGGGGATTCGTCAAGGAGGTCTTGCAATAGTAACCGTTGAATGTGACGTGATACAAAGGCTCTCGGGATTTTGATAAAAGTCACAGAACTTTAAATGGAAAGTGATCAGTTGACAGAAAACTTTAAATATTTGTCAAAAATATCAAATCTTATTGACGGCCATTGACTAAGTGATAAAATAATAAATGTGAAATTTCTGTGAAAAGTGTGGCAAAAGCAGAAAGAGATAAGGTGTAAACGATGTATAAAAGGAGGTTTATGTATGAGGAATAATGAAATGAAGCGGCGGAGCAGGTGGTTGAGTTTACTATTGGTGGCAATTTTGGTGATTTCTATGCTTGTGCCGGTGACGGCGTTTGCAGACGATGGATACCATAATTATACAATCGTTTTCCATGCAAACCGGCCAGGAAGAGGATATTGGAGTGGAGAAAGCGACAAATACGTTGCTGATTATACATATACATATGAAGACTATTCATCCGATGAAACAATTACTCTCAGTTATCCTTATGCGGAAGAAAGTCTTAGCCCTGCGGGTTATGCAGAATATTATGATGGATATTCGTTTAACGGATACGCAAAAGCAGCATCAGGCGCTGTTATAACAACACCGGATGAGGATGGAGATTTACGGGAAATCGCCTGTTCCAATTTGACGCCGGATGGCACAACACATTTGTACGCACAGTGGAAAAAAACCAGCTATGTTGTAACTTATGACGCAGGCAAGCAGGGATATTTTTTCGGTGGACGATATGATGATAAGACAGGTACATATGTAAGACAGAAATATCAGAAAGATTGCGAGTCTTATCATATGGATAATTCTGCTGCGGACAGATTGTGCGAGCCGTGGCCGATCAGAGTATATTCCCCGGCACAGTACGCTTTCGACGGTTGGTATTTTGATGCGGCATTCAAGAGCGCAGTGCCGGATGCAGGATTCACAGTAACAAAGGATGTCACACTGTACGCGAAATACATTGATAAGGCAGCAGTTTCCAAATCACAGTCAGAAGGTGCAGCGGCAAAAGCAGCAGCTACATCTTATTACAACAAGGCAGCGAAAGCAGCCAAGAAGCTGAAAGTCACAGGAACCAAGGCTTCCGCAGCGGGCAAGAAAAAAGCCAATGTTAAGTGGAAAGCAAATAAGAAGGCAAACGGCTATCAGATTCAGTACAGCCTGAAGAAAAACTTCAAGAATGCCAAGACTGTCAACGTTAAGGGCGCGAAGAAGAAAATCCGTAAGCTGAAAGGCATGAAGAAGGGAAAAACTTACTACATCCGCATCCGCACCTACCAGAATGTACTGGGTGTTAATAATACAAAGGTACCGGTATACGGAAAATGGTCCAAGAAGATGAAGGTCAAAGTGAAATAAGGACAGCAATTTAATACTTATAAATTGATTTGTCAGTGAGATCACCGCAAAGCAGGACAGAATCCTTGCTTTGCGGTGATTCTGTTATTATAATATAGGTTAACGTTCACAGGAATTCAATAAGTATCTGTGTGGGGGGTGCAGGCCTACCGGTCGCTGCGGGTGTCGGTGGGGGTGGGCGTGT
>CAZRNI010000001.1:55835-57225 GCA_964601425.1 uncultured Eubacterium sp.
CTGACAGATTCTGTAAGACGAGAGGACAAGAATGATTCGAAAACTGCCGATCGGCATTCAGGGATTTGAAAAACTCAGAACAGACAATTTTCTGTATGTCGATAAAACAGAATACATTTTCGGCTTACGCAGAACAATGTGCCTTATTTTCTGAGTCGTCCGCGCAGGTTTGGTAAGAGTCTGCTGCTGTCTGCTATGAAATACTATTTCGAGGGGCGTGCGGATCTTTTCAAAGGACTGGCGATTGAAAAGCTGGAAGCTGAAGGTGAGAATCCCTGGCAGACACATCCCGTTTTTTATTTTGATTTTAGCGGCGCAAATTATCAGAACGAATCTGCTTTGGAGCATCTCCTTGATGAGCACTTACAGAGGTGGGAACAGAACTACACTAAGAAGATATATTGAGCAGGGGGAGCTTGATCAAATCAGGCAGGTGCTGACTGCTCTGTTTGCCGGGATTCCATATACACTGCAATCGGATCCATTCGAACATTATTTCCAGTCGGTCATTTATCTGGTCTTTACACTCCTCGGGAAATTTACAGAGTGTGAAATGCATACATTTTCAGGGAGAATTGACTGTAAGGTCGAGACAAGCCGTTTCATCTATTTGTTTGAATTCAAGCGTGATCAGACAGCAGAAGAAGCACTGAAGCAGATTAATGATAGGCAGTATGCTTTGCCGTTTGCAGCAGACGGGCGGACAATCTATAAAATCGGAGTTGCGTTTGACTCAAAAACACGGACACTCTCAGAGTGGAAGGCAGAAACAGGAGGAATATAAGGCGTGTATTTCTTTGATTCGTTTGATCAATATGGTGACCGGACTGCTTTTTTGCAGGATGACGGCAGCACTATGACATATGAGCAGCTGCAGGCGTATGCAAACCGGATCGGTGAACTGGTTCCGCAGCGGTCGCTGGTTTTTATCCTTTGTGAGAACGTGATCGGGTCAGCAGCGGGTTATCTGGCGTTTTTGCAGAACCGATCAGTGCCGCTCCTGCTGGATGCGGGGATCAATCAGCAGCTGCTGGCGGACCTGATTGAGCTGTATCACCCGGCCTGGATCTATCTGCCGGAAGGGCTTGCAGCGGGATATACGACAGATCCGTCAGCCGGACATATGACAAGTGGCACGTCAGAAGGGCATACGACAGCCCCGGCAGCTGAATACACTGCAAACCCAACAGGGGCAAATAGCGCAGTACTCCCGGGCAATCCGCAGATTACAGAGAGAGCATGGGGCTATGTGCTGGCAAAAACTGACTTTGATCAAAGTACAGAGCCGAACCTCTATGGAGATCTGGCACTGCTGCTGACGACGTCAGGTTCAACAGGCAGTCCGAAGCTGGTGCGCCACCGCTCTCGCAACCTGTATGCCAACGCCGAA
>CAZRNI010000002.1:0-16956 GCA_964601425.1 uncultured Eubacterium sp.
CAGCATTTCCACGCTGGCGTAGAAGCAGTTGCAGTCGCTGTGCAAAATGACTCGGTCCATAGCCTCTCCTCCTTGCTGTTTATTTTCTCTTTTTCGGAAGTATTTGTGCTTGACAGGCTGTAACTTCCGGTTTACAATCGATTCATACGAACCGCTTGTGTGACAAATCATATTCTTAATATTCCGATTTGTCAAGCGCAAATCGGAAGTTATGAAAAAGTTTTTTCTTTTCGGCAGATTTCACAAAGGCGCTGATCCCACCAGCAGAAAGAGGTATCTACCATGACATTCAGTGAAAAAGTCAAAGCAGCAAGGATCACTCTGAACCTTTCCCAGGCAGAGCTTTCCGAACTCACCGGTATATCTGAACGATCCCTTTATACCTATGAGCAGCTGAATACGCTCCCGAGGAAAGGAAATCTCCGGAAGCTTGCTGATGCGCTGCATGTGACCGTCTCCTACCTGACAGATGAGGAGGATACCGACCCCGGGCAGGAATTCGAAAAAGAAGCCTATGTGCGGGAAGCGGAGCTGGTCTACGGACAGAAAGCCGGCCGGGAGGCGCAGGAGCTGCTGACCCGTGCCCGCGCCCTGTTTGCCGGCGGCGATCTGGATGAAGAAGCGAAAGAAGTGTTCATGCAGTCGCTTTTTGAGGAATATCTGGACTCCAAAGATCAGGCCCGCACGAAATTCACTCCAAAAACCAAACGCAAAAGCAGGCCGTCCCTCCGGTAATATGTGTACAAACAAATGTACACCGACATGGCGGATAATGGAGACAGAAACAGGGCATCAGAAGCCGGCCATCGCTGATCATGCGCCGGAATCGTTCTGACTGTTCCTGTCTGTGTCGGCAGTACATAAGGGAGGGTTTACGGATGATATTGAAAACATCTATTCCTGTCATCGTAGATCATGTGAATGAGATGGTTGCCCGTGCGGGATCCAGAAAACCGGAGGAGATCTGCAAAGCCTATCATATCCAGGTCCGGCCAAGAGATCTGCAAAGACGGCTGAAAGCGTATTACTTTTACGTATCCCGTATCCATAAGATCGTGATCGATGACAACATAACGGATGACTTCCGCGATATCCTGATCGCCCATGAGCTCGGGCACTTCTCGCTGCACAAGGATATCGCCATGATGAGCGGATTTCAGGAGTTGGAGGTTCTTGAGAAACGGGACTCCGAACCTCTGGAAACGGAGGCGAACCTGTTCGCGGCGGAACTTCTGCTTACAGATGAAGAGGTACTTGACTGCCTGCAGGATTATACCTTCTTTGAGACAGCATCCATGCTTGGCGTTCCGGCAGCATTGCTTGACTTTAAGTACCTGATTCTGCGGAAAAAGGGCTATTCTCTGAATACGCTGGATGTACGGAAAGCGACATTCCTGAAAGAAGACCTCGGCGCTTACAACGCCGGGCAATACGATATTTAAATGTTGAAACCATATGCGACTGGGAGGACGGTCCTCATTATGAAAGACAGAGCACGAATCCATTTTTTACTCGCCGATGACGCCGTGATCGTTCCAATCGACGACGAAACATATCATCAGAACATGCAGCACTTTAACGACTGCATCCCGGTCATCCTGGCCACACTGAAACGCGCCGGGATTCCGGATACCGAAAAGAATGTACGGTATTGGATCTCAGATATGGCGGAACGCTCTAACATGGATATTTGCGGCGACGGATGGCGGCAGATACTCGGTTATGATATCGCGAACCATTATGCCTCCGCCATACGTAAAACCGTAAAAGACAGCCGTCTGGCAGGATCCGTCGCCTGGGACGAAAAGAGAATAAAAGATGCGGTACGGATCTGCGGACTCGATGAGCAGAGCGCCTATCACGTTTTTCATCCTCTCGGGATCGACATTCCGGTTTCTGCCGGGCTGAAAAAGATCCTTGATCAAATCGAAGAACTGAAAACTTCCGTAAAGGCATCATAAGGAGACCCGCATGAAGAATATAGCCATCGATCTTGGAGATATTACAAAGCTGAAAACAGACGCGATCGTCAACGCCGCGAACAGCAGTCTTCTCGGAGGAGGCGGTGTAGACGGCGCCATCCACCGGGCTGCCGGACCGGAGCTCGTTGCTGAGTGCCGCACGCTGCACGGCTGCCGGACAGGTGAAGCTAAGATCACAAAAGGCTATAAACTGCCGGCAAAACATGTGATCCACACCGTCGGCCCGATCTATTCCGGGAGCAGAAAGGATCCGGTGCTTCTGGCAAATTGCTATCGGAACTCTATGGATCTGGCAAAGGAAAATGATCTGCACAGCATCGCCTTCTCCGCGATCTCGACCGGTGTGTACGGGTATCCGTTGGAGGAAGCGACCGCCATTGCGGTAAAGACCGTGACCGAATGGCTGGATGCCCATCCGGATTATGACATGCAGGTCATTTTCTCCTGTTTCAGCCAGCGTGTCGCGGACGCCTACGAGTAAATGCTGAGCGAGCAGATATAACTGTACATACACATTTTCTCTGATCATCTGTCTGCTCATTTGCGCAGAAATATTTATATGGTTCTGTGAGGTGATGTTATGCCGATGTGGAACCCCTGGCACGGCTGCACAAAGATAAGTCCCGGCTGTGCCAAATGCTATGTATACCGCAGAGATGCTGAGTTTGGAAAAGATGCCTCCGTTGTGACGAAGACATCTTCTTTCAATCTGCCTGTTAAAAAGAACCGGCAGAAGCAGTATAAGCTGCAGCCGGAAGACGGCACCGTGATGACCTGCTTTACTTCCGACTTCTTCCATCCCGCGGCGGACGAGTGGCGCGTGGAAGCCTGGGCCATGATGAAAGAACGGGCGGATCTTGATTTCTTTTTCATCACAAAGCGGCCGGAGCGCTTTTATGAGCGCCTTCCCATCGACTGGGGCGACGGATATGAGAACGTCACGATCTGCTGCACCTGTGAGAACCAATATATGACCGACAAAAGGCTTCCCGTCTTTCTGGAACTGCCGATCCGGCACAAGCAGGTCATTCATGAGCCGATGCTTGGGCCGATCAATATCGAGAAATATCTGGATCAATTCGGTCCTCAGATCGAATGCGTCTCCTGCGGCGGCGAGTCCGGCGATGACGCCCGGATCCTCGACTACGCCTGGGTGCTTGGGACCCATATCCAGTGTGTGAAATACGGTGTCCCGTTTTCCTTCCATCAGACCGGAAGTCATTTTCGGAAGGGCGGGAGATTATACAACATCGAGCGGAAAGATCAGGAAAGCCAGGCAAAAAAAGCCCATCTGGAATACAAAGGAGACTCCCTTGTTCCCGCCAATTCATGAAAAGCCCAAAACTGAATACAGTTTCGAGGGGCTTGACATGCTCTGGGAGCACTATCCGCAGTATCATGAGATGACCACCTTCTCCACGCTGGACGGATTGCTTGCGGAGCATGAACACTATCTCGAGGATTTTGAAGAATACCGCGGGGAATATATCTCCGGAGGGTATGACCGCTTCCTCGTCAATCTGTCGTGGGCCGACCTTTCCTACCGTTATGCCACAAAACAGCTGGTCGAAAAGAATCCTCCCTTCACTGTGAATCCTTATGTGGACGCTTTTATGGAACAATTCCGCGGGATCAACACCGATCGCAATGCCGCCTTTCTCTTCCCGGAAAGCTTTGTGTCGCAGTTCTTCGTCGTGACGGAAGTCTGCAAGAGGGCGGAAGAGTTCTATCCGATCCGCAGCCTCTTTCCGGACGAGGAGAAGATCCACTATCTCGCCATCTTCGATAAGAAGAACATCGAGGATGTGATGCTCATGTATCATCTTCTTTACACAAACACCTCCGAGGATCTGTTCGGCGGCTATTCCCTGTATGATTACTCTTTTCCGTGGTATCAGTCCCATCTGATGGAAGACGGCGTTGTTCTTCGTTCCCCGTATCTGCCGGACCGGATCGCAAAATATACGGGCGGATTGCCGTTTCATCACAATCCGGCAAAAACAGTCTGTGTTCGCAGAAACATTGCTCATTTGCTGGAGTGCGGGTATTTCTCAACTGAACTGGAGCTTTTCCTGAACCTCACAAGGGTCATCATGCCCTTCTTCCAGTGGTGGTAAGAGGATCTTGCCCTATATGAGGAAAAAGACGGCATCAAAACAAACTGGCGGCTGGAGCGCACAAAGATTCGGACGAAGCTGACCGCCGACGGCATCATCAAGCCCAAATGGAAACATGAGCTCTCGTTGTTCCATGCGTTGAGAAAACACTATCCGGATACCCTCTATCAGTACCGGCCGGAATGGCTGGGACGCCAGAGCCTGGATCTCTATATTCCTTCCCTTCAGGCAGCGGTCGAGTACCAGGGAATCCAGCATTATCTCCCTGTGGAATTCTTCGGTGGAGAAGACGCACTCGCGCAAAGGCAGGAACTGGATCAGCTTAAAAAATTGCTGTGCGAAAAAAATGCCGTACGGCTGATCGAATGGCCGTACGACATTGAACCGACAGATCAAAATATAAGAGCATATCTGGCGTAAAGATTACCGGGTCAGCGATTCTTCCGCAACTACGCACAGTACACCGACCGGCAGCACGTACAGAATCTCCGCTTCCGCTGTGTCGCCGATCTTATCGTAAAGACGGCCGGCGCTGATGCTTTCACCAATCACCGTGCACGGGCTGTTCGCTACGTGGCCGATCTGCCCGAGTCCGGGCAGTTCCACTCTGATAGCCTCGCTGTCATGCTCATTGTCCGGATCCTTTTTCAGAGTGACCTTTATCTTCGGCTCAAGGAATTCTTTGCCGAAATAGTACTTGGTTCCCGTAAGTGTGATGTATGTTTTCTTCTCCATGACTTAATCCTCCTCCATGTAATCTCTGTATTCGTCTTCGCTGGAGAACAGCATATAGCGGCCGTTCACGTATCCCATGTAACCGTTGCCTGTCAGATAGCCCTTCATTCCAGCAGCCTCCCTTCGTTTCTGTGAGACATGTTTGAACGTGTTTCCTCTGTTCTATGATCCCATTGTAAATCAGGATTCTGTACATTTGTTTGCACAGTAAAGAGCGGGATTTCTCCCGCTCTTTAACCATGGCTCAAGCCACCTTAGCCCACCCTGGAGTCACATGTACAAAGAAGCGTTGTCAAAAGACGGTCTGTCCCGCGCAGATCAGGTTCACAACAATACCGGCCAGGAAAGAGAAAGTCATCACGAAGGCAATATAGAGCAGGAACCGTTTCAGCCCCATCACGATCTTAAGTGCACCGAGGTTTGTGATCTTCGTCGCGGGCCCGGTGATCATAAAAGCTGCCGCGGATCCCATACTCATTCCGTCTGACAGCCATGCCTGCAAATGGGGAATCGTCCCGCCTCCGCAGGCGTACAGCGGAACCCCGATCGTTGCCGCCATCAGCACACCCCAGGCTTTGTTTCCGCCGAAAACAGTTACCATCACATCCTGTGGGACATATCGTTGAAACAGCGCCGACAGCAGAATGCCGATAAGAAAATACAGTCCCGTCGCTTTTACGTTTCCCCACAGATTTAGGAAATACCGGATCAGCGGATTCGGATGGGTGTCTCTGCCCCCGATCTGTGATCGGGGGAGCCCGTCACGGCTTTGAGCGACTTCAGAGGAACCCGTTCGGGTTCCTTCCTCACGACTGACCCGCTCTTCAAATCCGCTGAAATTGAAAAAATCCCTGCCTCGGTAAAACAGGAAAACCAGAAGCCCTGCTGCACATCCACACAGGAAGCATGTTACAACGCGGATGGTCAAAGCCGCCGTTCCCAGTGCCGCACTGTAAATGATGAGCTGCGGATTCAAGAGAATGGAGGCCATCATGAAGGCTGCCAGCCAGTCTTCACGCATGCCTTGTTTCCGAAAGGATGCCGCGATCGGGATCGTGCCGTACATACAGAGCGGAGAGGCAATGCCAAGGAGACACGCCGGGATAATACCGAGTATGCCCCAGCGTGTCTTCTGCATCTTCACGAAAAGCCCGTGAATCCGGTTTCTGGCAAAAACAGAGATCAGCGATCCGACCGCCATGCCGATGACCCAGTACCAGAAGACCTGCCGAAGCTGCAGGTCAAAATAGTACCAGATATATACGAGCTCTCTTTGAAGGATCTGAAGTACGTTACTCATCGATGTTAATCAGCTGATAAGTCCGGCTGCCAAGACCGATCAGTTCTGCATGCTCCAGCGTATGTATACCGTTTCTGGATTCAATCCTGCGGACGAGCGAGGCGTTTCCCTCCGCCTGATAAACCAGATCTACGCAGGCCTGATCCAGTGCGACAGGGTCGTGACTTGCCAGAATCCCTATATCGTGAATATCCGGTTCTGCCGGATTTCCGTCACAGTCACAGTCCACGGACAGGCGGCTCATTACGTTGATATAGACAATGCGCTCCCCGTTTCCGAGATAATCCGAAACAGCTTTTCCGGCTTCTGCCATGCTTTCGGTAAAGGCAGTCCGGTCGCCGCCCCATGGACTGGTACTGCTCTTCCCACCTGAGTGGATAAGGCATTTGCCGGCGGGAGAGGCGATCCCAATCGAAATGTTTTTGACCGCGCCGCCAAAGCCGGCCATGGCATGTCCCTTAAAATGCGAAAGGATCAGGAACTTATCGTAATCAGCAAAATGACTACCAACGACATCCTCCGTCAGATGCCGGCTTACTCCGTCCGGTACCGTTACCGGGATTGGCATCTCTCCAAATTCATCCATCAGATCAAAATCGGCGATCGCAGTAAAGCCATGATCCTCGGCAACCTGATGATGCATGGCTGAGCTGGAACGGGATCCGCCGTATGCTGTGTTGCACTCCACGATCGTCCCGTCCAGCATCTGTACCAGATCTCCGATCAGTTCCGGGCGCAGATAATTGCTCGCAGGCGGTTCGCCGGTGGAGATCTTTACCGCGATCCTGCCGGATGGATTCCAGTCAAGCTGCTCATAGAGCCGGACAAGCCCCTCCGCGGAAATGTCGGACGTGAAATAAACGACCGACTGCGAAGATACATCCTCCGCGGGTTCCTCCGCCCTTTCACCGCCGGACGCTGCTGACGAGATGTCATTTCCCGCTTTCTGCTCCTCCGGTTTGCCATCAGTTACGTTTGACGTCTGCTGCGTACCGGAAGTTCCTTCCGAAGGAACCGCGCCGGTACTGCTGCAGGCACAAAGGGAAAGCATCAGCGAGAGAATAACGGTCAGTACAAGTACTTTCTTCATATTGACTCCTGCTTCAAATGCATTCTTTCAAGACAGTATACAACTCATCCGCCGTAAATTTCTTTGCACAGCCGCCCGTCAGAATGGTCGACTCTGCAACCGCCCGGAAGTCTGTTTCAGGGGGGATTCCCATTTCCGTAAAACTGATCGGAAGGCCAATCTCCCGGATAAAAACTGCCAATGCTTCCACGAAAGCTTCGGCCAGTTCCGACTCCGTCTTTCCGTTCGGGTTTATGCCCCAGACTTCGACCGCCAATCTCGCAAACTGTTTATTCGCTTCCGGCATCATGTGCCGGTAAACTGCCGGATGCAATACCGCCAGACCCCAGCCATGGTTGCAGTCGGTATAGGCACCGAGCTGATGCTCCAGCATATGACACTGGAAATCTGTGACCTTACCAATCTTCAGAATTCCGTTTTCAGCCATGGCGGCAGCCCAGATGAGCTCGCTTCTGGCCTGTACATCAGAAGGATCGACAATTGTTGCGCGGATGTTGCGGATAATATTTCTCTGTGCCGCTTCATTGATCTCATCCGAAAGATTGATCTCCCTGGGAGATCCCATATACGTTTCCATGCTGTGAGACAGTGAGTCGAAGGCACCGGATATGACCTGCTTCATTGGCATGGTCATGGTATAGACCGGATCAAGAATTGCAAAATCATAAAACGCGCCCCAGAGAGGAGACTTCAGCTTCAATCCTTCATTAGTGATAACGGCACCGTTGTTCATCTCCGCCCCGGTGCCGAAAGCCGTTACGACAGCACCCATGGGGATGAACTCCGTCGGCACACCGTGTTTAGTATATTCCAGTTTCCAGATATCTTCATCCAGCTTCGCCTGTGCGGAGATGATCTTGCAGCAGTCGATCACGGATCCTCCGCCAACAGCAAGGATGAAATCGATATGATTCTCCTTTGCAAGCTTTGCGCCTTCCTGAACCTTTTCATAGGTCGGATTCGACATAATGCCGGAGAATTCGATCACACTCTTTCCGGCTGCACCCAAAAGGCCCATAAGTTCGTCGTAGATCCCTGCTCTTTTGATGGAGCCCCCGCCATACGCAAAGAGGATGTTCGGCCCAACTTTTGTGAGCTCAGCGGGAAGGTTCTTTTCTGCAGCTTTTTCTCCGAAGTACACCTTAACCGGGTAGCTGTAGGTAAATGCATTCATCGTTCATTCCTCCTTTTAATGCGGCATCTGTCTTTCCCAGAATGCCGCTGCATTATTGATCCATCCCTCTGCGACCGTTCCGATCCCCAGACCGAAGCCGTGGGGCAATCCGTCGAAGATCTCGATCATCGCATCCGTCCCGTTTGCGCTGATCCGGTCGATCCTTTCCTGCATAGTGCGGTAACTGGCGATGCCGTCTCTGGTGCCGACATAATTATAGGTCGGCGGTTCATTACCGGTCACTTCGGTAAGCCCGGTATACTGCATGATGACAGCACCGGCCTGCGGATAATCCGCTTCACCATATGCCGCCGTTCCGTAAGAGCCCAGCCAGGCTGCCATTCTTGCCCCCGCGGATCCGCCCCAAAGAGAATAACAGGAAGTGTCGACCTCCAGCTCTTCCGCGTGCTCGAAAATGTATGCGATCGCCCTGGCAAGATCAGCCGGCGCGGTATCGTATCCGGGTCTGTAGATCAGGGCAAACGCGTTATAGCCCATTTTCGACAGTTCTAAGGCATGGGGAAAGCTGTCCTGCATAGCACCGACAAAGACCATCCCGCCTCCGGCATTGCAGATGGCAAATTTTTCTCCTGGCCTGCCTTTGAAATAGAACAGCCCCGTGTCTGCTTTGGATGGATCCGCCGCGATCTCTTCATCCGAATAAATGCTGTAAAAAATCTTTTCTCCGGCTGCAGCCCGCTCCTGCAGGCTGCTCACGATCTCTACCGTCTTGTCTGTATCCGGCTTGTCATACCAGGTCAATGAAAGATTGCCCAGTGTGTCCCCGCGGTAATAGCCGCTGTCTGTCGGAAACAGCAGGCGTCCAAAGTCTTCAAATAATGGGTTAGTGCTGATGTCCTGAATTTCTGTATCTGCGTTGATCTCCATCTTTGAGACTTCCCTGTACGAATTGTCTTTGAAGAACAGCGGCAGCGCGTTGTAAAGATACTCCTGAACGGCGTTGAAATCGTGATATCCGCCCTCCTTCTGATAGAAGACATAATGATCAGCGGTGAAGGTCCCGCGGGACAGCATCTCGTCCGCCATATCCAGCGACTGGCTTTTCACGGCATCGTTCGTGCCTACGGCGTGATAGATGAAATAACCTCGATCCTCAAGGTCATTGTTCTTTATGAGCTGCTCGATGAAATCCACATTCTTTTCGATCTGGAAATCTCCGTAAGTCCCGTAGTACCAGCAGGAACCGCTCATGGGAAGGAAGTACCGAATGTAGTCATAGTCATAGCAAAACTGCAGCCATGTGGTGACCGATCCGAGAGAAAATCCGCCGAAAGCTCTGTGATCACGGGATGCTTTCAGATCTTCCTCCGATGCGGAAGCGGCATAAGTGTGATACTTGCCCTCAACAGCCGGCATCAGTCCGTTTTCGAAATCACTGTGGAAAGCACGGAATTCCCGGATCGATCCGCTGAAATCCGTGCTGCTGTTTTCAGTATAGAACGATGCTGAAACGATGATCATCGGCGCGATATCGCCGTTTTCGATCAGGTTATCGAACATGTTTTTCTGGGAGGCAAACTCAAAGTATTCACCCGCGTGTCCGCCCCAGCCGTGCATAAGGTACAGAATGTTATACTGGGTTTCTGTTTCGTTGTCGTCATAACCGTAGGGCAGATAAACATAGGCAGTCTTTTGGATCGGCGCACTGTCCCGTGCATAATCCTTCGTGTCATATGTCAGCGGTACCACCGAGCCCTGCTGCGAGGCCGGCGTCGTATATGAGGATGGCACTGCGGTTGTCCATCCGGTCTGAGGAATGGCAGCTGCAGACTCTGTGATGTCAGAGAGATCTGCATCCGTAACGGGGCTGCTTTCACCGCCAGTCTGTGCAGGCTCCAAAATACTGCTCTCTGCCGGAGCCGGCAGCACGGAACCCGTGTCTGAAGAGATTTCCGCGTTATTCCCGCATCCCGCAAGCAGAGCCAGCAGGCTAAACACGGCAATCCCCTGAATCATCGGCTTTCTCATAAGTCATACCTTCAGATAATCCTTTTTGTTTTCAATAGTTTTCCTATAACAAATCCGGCGGCTGCAAACAGTACCATGACCGCCAAATAGTCTGCGATAAAGAATATGACCGGCTCACCGAAGTCGAAGAAGGCAAACATAGTCTGCATGAACATGTACCCCGGCAGGCCTCTCTTGATGAAGGCATAAATGCCGTAAGCCGAGATCAGAAATGCAAGGATCCTGCCGGTCCATTGAACGGCCTGCGTCTGTTCTTTTCCTTTGGTTATGCCCTGGATCACCGGCTCCATGTGCAGCCCCAGATGGAGGCTCATAAGAACATAGCTCCAGTACCCTAGAACCAGGTGGATATTCCTTGCAGAAGCCGCGATACCGGTGAACGGCAGGAAGGTATACAGATGATGCGACATAGAAATGCCGGATAAGGGCTGCATCAGCATCAAAACAAGCAGGATCAGGTTCAGTACCGTGATGAACGCTCTGTAAGCGTTATACCTGCCCTTCGGGACCGCCTTCCACCATTTCCGGTGCAGGATCAGGTGAAGGATAAACAGAACAAACATCGCCGTTCCGATAACCTCATGAAAAGTCTCCCCAATCAGAGAATAGGCCATCAGAAGCGGCAGGAACAGAACCATCACGATATCGATGATCCTGTTTGCTTTGCTTCTTAAATTTAATTGCTTCAAAGTCCTGCCTGCCACTTGTGTATCCATCTTTCCTCCCGGATCAATATCCGAGCCCATCGAGCCAGCTGTTTACATCGTATTCCGCATTTCCGGCTCTTTCCCCGGCAACAGCCAGTCCCACCAGCACAGTCGCCCCGGGCTCCAGCTCAGCAATGTCCGCATAAGTACCGCCGTCACCGGAACCGGCATGGGTATTGAACGGGATGATCGTTTTGCCGCTGAAATCATAGGTATCGAAAAACGTATCCATGATCATAGGCATCTCATACCACCACATGGGATAACCGACAAAGATCGTCTCATAGTCTTCCGGATTCACATCCAGTGTAAAGGCCGGACGGTCTCCGTTATCACGTTCCTGCTTTGCCTGATCTGCCGCGTCATTGTAGGCCAAAGGATAGGCCGTCTCGGGAACGACCCTGGCCGTATCGGCATCGATCCTCGCACTGATGAGCTGTGCCACATATTCCACGGAGGAAACATCTCCAACGCGCGGTGTGGCGGAAGAAACGGCATCTGCCGTATCGCTGTTGGCCGGAGAGAAATACACGATCAGGGTTTTCCTGCCGGTTTCCTCAATGTTTGTTTCCTCCGGATTGCCGGATGTTTCTTCTTGGTCCGGATCGTCTTCAGGAGTATTGCTGCCTGCCGGCTCCACAGAAGCGGTGTTTTCTGAAGAAGATGCCGTATTCGTTTGTTCTGCGCTTTGCGCAGTCTCAGGGGATGCTGCATTCTGCGTCCCGCACGCCGCAAGGGATATCATCATAATTGCTGCCAAAAGCAGCATAAGCGTTTTTTTCACAGTCATTCTCTCCTTAGGCAATGGGTTACCCCTCCATGGACGGACATACAACCAGATCCGGAACCGCAACGTTGTCCGGCTGGGATACAGCATAAAGCACAGCATTGGCAATCACGTCAGGTGTAAGGCCGACATTTTCATAGAACTGGGAGACCATATCCTTGGCGGCGGACTCCGCAACGTTGTTCAGAAGTTCGGTCTTGATCGCGCCGGGATAGATCGTGGTAGTGCGGATATTGGTGCCTTCCTGAATGGATTCACTGCGGAAGGAATCCAGCATGGCCCGGACAAAGTGCTTTGTGCCGCAGTAAACAGCATTGCCGGGGACGCTCATCAATCCGGCCCGGGAAGATGTGGCGATCACGTGGCCGTACTTCTGAGCCGTAAACTCCGGCAGCACCGCAGCCATCACATTGAGAACACCCTTGATATTGATCTCTACCATGTTGTTCCAGTCTTTCACTTTCAACTCAGACATGTTGCCTGCCGGCATGATCCCAGCGTTGGCGAAAACAATATCAATTTTTCCGAACTTCTCTTTTGCCAACGCGACAACGGCCTGCATATCCTCAAGGCTCGTGACGTCAGAGGCCAGATACGCGACATTTTCACCGATCTCGTCAGCCAGCTTCTTCAGCTTGTCCTCTCGTCTGGCAGACAATACGACCTTCGCGCCATTTTCGGCAAGCACGCGGGCTGTTTCTTCTCCGATTCCGGAGGATGCTCCGGTAATGATAACGACTTTATTCTCGACATTGTTCATCTGTTTTTTCCTCCTGCTGTCACGTGATTTTTTCACGGTTCTTCAGGCTCTCCAGCCACTTCTCCACGGCCTTTGCCGGACCGTTCTCGGCATCGCGCATCTCCACGGGGAGGCCGGTCAGAACCTTTGCCTTCGGAGCCAGTTCTTTGATCGTCTGATAGGTGCCGCCGTCGCGGGAACCCATATGGGTGTTGAAGGGGATGATCGTCTTCCCGCTGAAATCATATTGATCGAAAAGTGTGTAGATGATCATCGGAAAGGTGTAGCACCACATGGGATACCCAATGTAAATGCGGTCATAATCCGCAATGGGAAGCGGATCCCTGATCGCCGGGCGGGCATCGGTGTCGTGCTCTTTCTGAGCTACTCTAAGCAGTGCCGGATAATGGTCACGATTGCCATCGTAAGGCACTTCCGGAATGATCTCCCGGATATCCGCCCCGGTCTGCTTCGCAATCTCTTTCGCTACGATCTCCGCCGTTCCGTAAACAGAGAAGTAAAGGACAAGTTCTTTTGCCATAGAAATGATCTCCTTATCTCGATCTGCTGCATTTTGTAACTGTTCGCCGCACTGTTCGTTAGTCACTGCATTTTACAGATCCGGCTGCAGTTCCATCCGGGCATACTGGGCAAGCAGCTCCGGAGTCGCGGTGTAGTAGCGGGTGTTTTTGTCCACCGTGGCGATCTTCGCCATATCCTCATCGGTCAGCTCAAAATCGAAGATGTCGAAGTTGTCACGTATATGATCCGGATTCCTGGAACCGGGGAAGACCACGTTGCCGCTTTGTACATGCCAGCGCAGGATGATCTGGGCATTGGACTTGCCGTATTTCGCAGCCAGCTCTGTGAAAACAGGCTCATTGATCAGGTTCTTGTCACCGTGGCCGAGCGGAGACCAGGCCATGATGCCCATGCCGTACTTCGCAAGGATCTTCTTGAGCTCATGCTGCGGAAAATAAGGGTGCGCTTCCACCTGCACCACATGCGGTTTGATCTCAGCCCATTCGATCGCCGCTTCCAGCAATTCCTCCGGGAAATTGGAAAGGCCGATCGCCCTGACCTTGCCTTCTTTGACGGCCTTTTCAATGTTCTTATAGCCTTCACGCCAGTTGTCTGTGGGCTGATGCAGGAAAAGAAGGTCGACATACTCTGTCTGCAGGCGGGCAAGCATCTCGTCCACAGCCGTCTCCTTCGCGTATACTGTAGGCCAGAGCTTGGATACCAGGAAGATCTCTTCACGGGCAACACCGCTGTTTTTGATGTCACGCCCGGTGGCGCTCTCATTCATGTAGGCATTGGCTGTGTCGATCAGACGGGCGCCGCTTTTAAGGGCGCTCTCGACGGCAACTTCCGCGTCAGCGGGGCTGATCATAAAGGTCCCGATACCTGCCATCGGCATTTTAGCTCCGGTCGTAAGTGTAAAGTATTCCATGTTGGTCTCCTTTCCAATCGCTTTATGCATATTGATTAATGCTTTGTATATTTTCTGAAGGCCTTATTATATTGGAAAAGTCCTTGAATGTATAATGCTTCTCGGCTATAATCGTATACGTGGCAAGTATACCATGAGGGGGATTATCATGATAGAGAATTATCTGCTGGAACAATTCATCGGATTTGCAGAGGCCGGCACGCTTCTGAAAGCGTCCGAGATCCTGCATATTTCCCAGCCTTCCCTGTCCCGTTCCATGAAAAAGCTGGAAGAAGAGTTTGGCGTTCCTCTGTTTCATAGAGAAAACAGCAAGATCGCGCTGAATGAGACGGGAAAGATCGCCGCGGAATATGCCAGAAGAGCCCTCGATGCCAATCAGGAGATGATCGACAGAGTCATCGCCTTTGAGCGTTCACTCAGAACCGTTTATATCGGATCCTGCGCTCCGCTCCCGGTGAACGACCTGATGTCCGTGCTGCAGGAAAGGCTCCCCGGAAAAACCATTTCCACAGAGATCACAAATGATGAAAAGTTGATTACCGGCTTAAAGAATCACACCTATCAGCTGGCCGTTCTTCATCATGATCCCGACGACCGAAATCTGTTCTGTCAGCGTTTCATGGAAGAATCCTTGTATATATCCGTCAATAAAGATCATCCGCTTGCAGGCCGAAAGAGCGTGGCCTTTGATGATCTGAAGGGTGTCCGTATCCTGATGGACGGGAATGTCGGCTTCTGGAGAGAAACCTGCTCGGAGAAGCTCCCAGAGGAAAATCTGCTCATTCAGAGCAGCTTCGACGCATTCTCCGAACTGGTGGAGGCATCCTCTCTTCCGTTCTTTAATTCAGACCAGTTCCTGGCGCGCGGCTACGACGGACAGGGACGAGTCTCCATACCCATCACCGATCCCGAAGCCCATGCAACCTACTGGCTGGCCTGCCTGACCTCAGAGCAGAAGGCTTATCGCCCGATCTTCAACGCCGTACGGGGAAATCTTCTGAAAGAAGAAGCGAAGTATCAGCCAAAGAAACTTCATTTGCATTAACCCTTTATCGGATGCCATTCTTTTGTTTGCACGGTAAAGGGCGGGATTTCTCCCGCCCCAAAACACACACCTCCGAGCATTTTTTAAGGATAGTTTATTCCAGCGTCAGTAAGAGCGCCATTTTGAATTTCTTTGCTGCCTTCACGGAATGCATGCCGCCTTTTGCGAAGTGGAAATTCTCACCGCCTTTGATGGGATGATCCTTTCCTTCATATCCGATCACACCTTCGCCGTCCAGCGCAAAGATGATCGCTTCGCCGGGAGCGGCGTGCTCGGAAAGACCTGTGCCTTCATCAAATGCCATAACCACAAACTTAATCTTGTCATTATGAACTACGTCCATGTTGACGATCTTGTCATCCACATAGGGGACAAGCTCTGCCAGCTTAAATACTTCACCTGCTTTTACCGCTTCGTTCATGTTGTCTTCCTTTCTGATGGATACTTCCGTATAGACTGCTCCTTCCGAGGTTCTCATGCCCACGGGCGTGTCCGGATATGTCACAATGCTGTCTCCGGTCACCAGCTTTTTTGAGAAGCCATCCGATCCGTAAACTTCCAAGCCTCCGGTAGCCACGATCAGCAGCTTATGGTAGGGATAGATCTCCGCACTGATGTCCGTGTTCTTTGCAAGTGAGAAATACGTGATGTAGTTCTCCCCGCTGTGAACCTCTTTTGAAATCGTGCAGCCCGGAATCGGAGCGTTGTCCTTCGCGATGGAGAAGATTGCTCCGTCCTTTTCCTTCATATGCACACCGCCTTAGCTGTGGCTTTTGATCAGCTCATTCAATTTGGAGATGATCTGGTCCGCGTCCATGCCGGACTTTTTGCTCATCTCGGAAATATCTGCTTTCCCCAGCATGATCTTTCCCATCGGGGTATTCAGCATCTTAAACTTGTCGTTGATCTTTGCGACCTCACCTCTGAGCCAGGGATACTCTGCCAACAGTTCCTTCAGCTTAGTTTCTTTCGTGATCGTCATATCAGCATCCGCCTCCCTTGCCGCCAGGGTTACCATCGGCAAATTTCTCCTTCAGCGCCTGATTGATTTCGGCGCGGTTCTTTCCCTGCTTTTCCATCTGTTTGATGGTCTTGTATGCCTGGAAAAGCGGAGATGGTGCGATCTCGGAGCTGAAAAAACCGATGCCCATGTTCCATGCAAACTGTTCAAATACATCATCTAGCGCTCTGGAATCCAGACCATTGGCATATGCTTTCAGAAGTTCCCGCATCGCCTGACGCTTCCTGCCTGCGCCTACCGCGTTGGCAAGAGACAGGAGCAGGCGCATGTTGTAATCCAAATAGCGGTTCTCGCTGTGCCAGGTCAGATCCCAGAACTCCACGGCCAGCTCTCCGAGCTTCTCATCGATCATCGGATAGTTTGTGATGACCGCCGGTCTCTCCGGGATTTCATCAACACTGCCTTTTTCCTCTACACGATAGAAGTATGCGTGATACTCGTTGTCCGCTACCTTTTCGGTATGGCGCTCATATCCCAGCATATCCATCACTTCGTAAAGAGGCAGTGGATCAAAGGTCTGCACCACCTCAATGCCGCTTCCTACAGGGAGCACGGTCACCTGCTTTTTCAGTCCCTGAAAGAAGTTTCCGGCAACGCCTCTGACGTCTACCTTCTTGAACCCTGTAACTTTATCTTTCCAATCTGCGTAACTCATGATCATAACCTCCGTGTTCATCTGATGGTCTTAGCTTAACCCGTCTGTCCCTTTATGTATGTGGCTCAAACCACTTTCCAAAAAATCAATCTAATATTCTGCCGTCCCGCGAGATCGTAACCACCTGCCAGGGGATGAACTTGCCGCTGTTTCTGAGGGCTG
>CAZRNI010000002.1:16966-53114 GCA_964601425.1 uncultured Eubacterium sp.
CGCAGCACGGCACTTCCATGCGGACGATGGTAACGCTCTTGATATCGTTATCGCGGATGATCTCTGTCAGTTTTTCGCTGTAATCGACCGCATCCAGCTTCGGGCAGCCGATCAAGGTGACCTTGCCTTTCATGAAATCCTCATGCATATTGGCATAGGCATAGGCGGTGCAGTCCGCAGCGATCAGGAGCTTCGCGCCGTCGTAGAAGGGCGCCTGCGGGGGCAGGAGCTTGATCTGGCACGGCCACTGGTTCAGCCGGGATGCCGGTCTTGCGGATGCTGCAGGAGCTGATTTCTCCTCATCCGTCTCCTGAGTTTCTCTTTCAAACTGCATAAAGCGCGATCCCGGGCAGCCGTGCCCTGCTGCATGCTGTGCCATCTCGTTCATCATATTCTTCTCGTGATCCGTCATGGCGTGTCTCCTTTCCACTTCGTTCGGCGCTGCGTCCTCCGCTTTCTTTCTCTGGCTTTCTTTCACCGCCGCCTCATCATAGGCAGGCGCTTCTCTCTCCTCAAACGTAATCGCTCCGGTCGGACAGTTCGGAAGGCAGTCCCCGAATCCGTCACAGAAATGCTCCCTGACAAGCTTAGCCTTTCCGCCGACGATATCAATCGCTCCCTCGTGGCAGGCCTCCGCACAGATACCGCAGCCGTTGCATTTCTCCTCATCGATATGAATTATCTGTCTGATCATCTCTGTGTCCTCCCTTGCTTTTCTGAGGAAAGCATAGTATAGTTGTTGCGATCTGTATGTGGCTTGAGC
Organism: uncultured Eubacterium sp.; assembly: GCA_964601425.1. Taxonomy (GTDB): domain Bacteria; phylum Bacillota; class Clostridia; order Lachnospirales; family Lachnospiraceae; genus CADBRN01. The sequence continues at coordinate 17,730 of CAZRNI010000002.1, forward strand.
CACCTTTTAAAGAATTTTTTTGAGGTTCATTATGATAAATACAACGCTGATTTCAAAAACCGTCTTGTTTCGCGATATGGGCGAGGATGAGCTTAAGGAATGTCTGCATGCACTTCAGGCCACAACTAAGACATTCAAGAAGGGCTCCCTCATTCTGCGTGCGGGAGATCTGACAGACCGCATGGGTCTTGTTGTGTCCGGAAGCGTGACGATCGAAAGCAACGATCTCTGGGGAAACTGCACGATCCTGTCTCATGTCGGCAAAGGGCAGTTCTTTGCCGAGACTTACGCGCTTCTGCATGAAGAAGTGATGCTTGTGGATGTCCGCGCCAACGAAGATGCGGAGATCCTTTTTCTCAATGTGTCCGGCATTTTCGGGAAGCTGCCGTCTTCCGCATGGAAAGAAAAGCTTACACAGAACCTTCTGATGATCTCCGCGCAAAAAAACCTGACGCTCTCGGGAAGAAGCTTTCACACTTCTCCAAAGAGCGCCAGAGGACGCATTCTGTCGTATCTCAATACAGTGTCACTTCAAAATCACTCGGATGAGTTTGACATTCCGTTTGACCGCCAGCAGCTGGCCGATTATCTGAACCTGGAACGAACCAACATGTCCAAGGAACTGACACGGATGAAGCAGGACGGGATCATTGAGTGCAGGAAGAATCATTTCAGACTGCTTCATGCTGAGTGATATGAATCTGCAGTATCCGCTTATTATTTATCTATCTTAAACAGCTTCACCGTCAAATTCGATATAACAACCGACAAGATAATACCAATGACCAATACCACCGGCAGCGACCATCCGGGGCTCACTGCCATCAATCCATCGGCATACCCTGCAGGCATTTCTTCAATTGCCGCTTCATAGGTAAAAGCCCGGTTGAACCAGATCTGTCCGTAAAACCCGAAGGTGGAAAAGGTCATGACTATGGTCGCAATCAGGTCCCCTTTAAAGCTGTATTTCGAGACCATCCTGATAAGTTCTGCCGCCACCCCGATGATGATCAGGGGAATGCAGTGCCATGCACTTGCATCATTCATAAGGATAAAGATCAGGATTATCCCTGCTGCCAGTATCGCAGCGACTCCCGGCGCTTTCACTGTATCAAAAGCCTTGATCACAACGCCGGAAAGTAAAATCCCCGCGATGATCTGATAGCCGACAAACATGATCGGGTGTACAGCACCCAGGAAGCAGGTAACGGCTGTCCCAACCATATAAAGTACCAGATAGAGAAGTATCCTTGCTGCATTTTTTCCATTCCATTTTTTCATTTGTGCTTATCCTCCTTGAATGCATACTCTGGTTAGATATTGCTAACTATCAGGTGTTATATATGCCCCATACTGTATGGGGCAAGGAAATCAATCCTCTTTTGCAATGTTCGTCCGCTCTGTCAGTAACCCTGTTAACAGGCGCCTGACCTGTGAGCAGACCATATTGTTACTTCCTTCCAACAAGCAGCGTTGATCCGCTGAGCCCAAACAACGCAGCTTCTCTTCGTGTCATAAAGCGGCCATCCGTCGTGTCGATCAGCCGAACATCTTCATAGCCCAGCGCCTTCAGTTTGGAGACAAACGAGAGCATATCACCGTATCTTGCCTTGCTCATGATGTCGTGGATGGCAAAAGTGCCTCCTTTCTTCAGGACACGCAGCGTTTCCAGAAGCAGCTCCTGCTTGTCCTTTCCCATGATGTTGTGATAGACGTAATTGCTGGTCACCAGGTCAAAGGTTTCGTCCGGGAAGTCCAGTTTGTTGGCATCGCCCTTCCGGAAAGTGACATTGTCCACGCCCTCCGCTTCTGCATTCCTTTCACATCTGGTTTTCGTAAAATCCTTATATTCCGCGCCCCAGCGGTCAATGCCGGTCATCTTCGCGTTTGGATTGCGTTTGGCGCAGGCAATGGCCAGCGCCCCGCTCCCGCAGCCCACATCCAATCCGGTTCCTCCGTCCGGAATCGTCACATAGTCCGCAATGCCTTCTATGATCTGCTTGGAGAGCTTCCTCTTTCCGTCATAGGAAAATGCTTTAGCCGCCGCATAGCTATATACGGCAAAGGCGCCGCAGCCAAGTGTTCCCAATGTTAATGCTGTACAGAGCGCCTTGCCGGCAGCTCCGGAATTCTTTCCAAGTTTAATATGCGCCGCAATGTCTGCCGCCAGCAGAACTCCCGTTCCTGCCACAGCGCCTGCGACCATCTCTTTCGGCATCCAGTTGGCGTAATCCGGTTTCCCCTGTGTCCTTGTCATGTGGTTTTCTGCCATTGTCCTCTTTTCCTCACTGTCTTTTAATGCGCTTTTGATCTCGTTGTCAAACCGGCTAAGATGGATCATCACCAGTTCGCCGTGCCCCAAACCGTCGATCTGACGGAAAGTGACACCATCAAAATAGGAATCGATATAAGCCATGTCTGTTTTTCTGGCCTTCTTCTCGTACTCACCGTACCAATATTCGATTTTAGTCGTCAGCTTCGGAACCGGATGAGGCAGTTCATAGTTATTGGCCGACCAGAATACGTTGCTGATCGTTTTGCCGGAATAAGTTTTATAGAATTCCATCAGGGCATCATACTCTTCCCTGGGATCACTTCCTTCTGCCGTAAAGATCTCCGGCGGAGCGACAAGTTCAAGCAGCTTCCGACTTTTCGTGATGCTCCGCATGCAGACAAAGTCTTTTGCATGGATCAGGTGGCAGATCCACTTCGGATACGTGTAGGGAAGGATACCTCCGTCAATGATCGCCCTCTCCACGGGGATGCCGCCTGTTGCCAGAAAACGGACAATGATCGCTCCGCCCATCGACAGCCCATAAGCTGCATAAAGGCTGGTGACGTCACGTTTTTTCAGTTCAGCAGTCATGTCCGAAACAGTCTTCTCGATCGAGATGAAATCTCCCGGCTGTCCGTCATGACCATCCGCCGCCACGGCATACACATGGTAGTCTTCGCCCAGCGATTCCGCCTGCTTCTGAAATGCCCAGTACGGCTCCAGCGCGGCAGTCGCTATAAACAGGACTTTCTTTTCGTTTTCTTTGCCGTACTCATAAATGATCATGACAGGTACCTCCCAAAGTCCAGCCGGATGATCTGCATCTTCATAAACCCGTCTCCGATTTTAGCCAGCAGCCGGAAGAGTCCTGTTTCTGACGGGTCTTTCAGGTCGTTGTAGACAAGAATGTAGCCGCGGATTGATATCTTTGTATCTGTGAGCCACGCCAGATCTTTCTTCGCATCGTTTACGCTGAAATAATCGGAGATACTCGTGATGCCGGCCTCTTTCACCCAGGTCTTCAGCATGATCTTCACCGCCCGCTCATTGGCCGCATCAAACACAAGACGGCAGCCCGGGAACCGTTTTTCCATAGCGGTAAAGAGCTTCTGAATGTCCACTTTTTTGAAATAATAGAACACGCCTGCTGCCATAAAGCAGACACCTTTCGAGGCATCGATCTCATCAAACCATGTTATATCATTGAGGTCGCAGGCCAAATTCCGAACCCGATCATTTCCCGGAAGAAGTGTATTCCGCACGGAAATGACATCCGGAAGATCGATGTTGATGATCCGGCATTCCCCGTTATCGGCATTCTCACAGGTCTGATCCAGGCCGCAGCCGAGATTGACAAGCAGGGCTTTCGGATGAGCTTTCAGGTAATCCTTCATCTCCGCCATCAGATCCGTCTCGCGCATGGCAACCTCCAGCGCGCCGAACTGATAGCCCTTGCTTTTTGTCTTTTTCTCAAGCTCCGAGAAATCATAGTCCAGCCGGTCGATCAGCTCCACGGCCTTCGGGTCCTGAAACAGATCCGGAAAACGCTCCGTACACATCTTTCGCCCAAACAGTGGGATCACCAGGGTTTCCTGTACGGTATTCTTTTCAATATGCACCTTGTCCACTTTACTTGATTCCTTTCGTCAGCGCAGGGCTTCGAAGTATTCCTGCCGGACAGCTGTTGCCTCCGGCACAAACTCCATCGCGCCCCAGCAGTGCATCATGCCTTTTCCGATGTGAACATTCAGCGTTACGCCGTATTTCCGGCAAGTCTTCTTAAAGTCATTCAGGTATGCAATCATGACTTCTCTGGTGCCGTAAAAGATATCGATCGGCGGGAAGCCGATCAGGTCAAACAGGATTGGGCTGAGAAGATACGCCTCATCGCCGGACGCCAGCACGGGGGCAATACTGTCAAAGAACCGCACCGGGATCATGATATCGGCTTTCTCCCGCTTCTTCATCTCGATCCTCTGACTGTCGCTTGGCGGCACCTGAAGGCCGGGAGACTGCAGCACCAGCTTCCCCGGAAGCGGGACATCGATATCGTCATGACGGATAGACATGCACACAGAGAGTGCGAGAGCGCCACCGGAGGATGTCCCGAAAAACCGGACATTCTTGGCGTCATACGACTTCAGGATCTCGCGATAGACCGTTAAGGTACTCTGTACCGTCTCCGCGAGCCGGTGCTCAGTGGCCATCGGATAAAGCTGGAACCAGACTTCTGCGTTCACCTCTTTATCGATCTGCGCACAGAGAACAATATCTCCCGGGTCCGGAGGGAGAATATAGCCCCCTCCGAACAGGTATAAGACCGCTCTTTCCGGTTTTGTCCCCTTTCTGCGGACAACATAGACGGTCGTACCCCCGATCGATTTGGTGAGAATGTCATGTTCCGGCATTTTCTTATATGGGATCTTCAGCGGCTTCTTCTGCTTTTCCTGATAGGTCTCCAGCAGCTTTTCGAATGCCGGACCTTCTTTGTCCAGCATCTTATTTACACGAAGAAGGCGGAAGAGTGTGTTCACCAGTTTATACTGCAGACTTGGCATTTCATTTTCTCCTCTTCACCGGAAACAACGCCCGGCGCATTCTCAGATCTGTGCTTATCATTTAAGGCATCCATTATCAGTTTGCCTATTTCATGGCCAGAACCGTGATCCACGGTTTGTCTTTATGGTGATCTGTTTTTACTTTTGAAAATCCGGCTGCCCGCAGCGCACCTTCAAGCTCCCCGGCGGTATAGATCTTCATGCCGTCAATCATTTCTTCAAACTTTTTGCTTCCGGCGTCCAGACCATCGGACTCATTGACGATCATAAAGCGCCCGCCGGGCCGAAGGATTCTGGCGACCTCTGAAAAGCAATGCGCAATGCCCGGCCAGAAATAGACCGTCTCAAAGGCCGTCGCAAGATCAAACGTTCCTTCATCAAAGTCCAATGCAGAGGCATCTCCCTGTTTTACCACACATTTTCCTTCTGCAATCGCTTCCTTGTTGTATTCCGAAGCCTGCTTCACCGAGAGTGGCGAGTAATCAACTGCGGTCATCGTCGCTTCCGGATACTTCTTCATCAGTGCCGCCGCATTTCTTCCGCCTCCGCAGCCGATGTCCAGCATGGCTTCCGGAGATATCGTTTTCAGATGCGCAAGTCCCCAGTCCGCCATTTTTGCATGTCCGGAATTCATGCCCTTGATCATCATTTTCCCGAGGAATCCTTCAGGTTTTCGTGTTTGATTGATATAGTCTCTGAAAAGTCCCATATTCATTTTCTCCTTCCTGACAGAAGAAAACCCATGCAGCTCATTTCACGCAGCGAAAGCACGCCATGCCTTCGACACCGGCAACCTTCACTTTTGAATACATGCCTTCCAGACGCTTCCGAAGACTTTCCTTTGTCTCATAAGGAGGCGTGAAATAGCCTCCCGGCTGATACAGATGCCGGATGATCCAGTCCGTACGCCGGTTCTGTCCTTTGATATAAAAGCATCCGCAAAAGGTTCCGCCAGGCTTCAGAACCCGAAACGTCTCCCGATAGGCGGCCTCTTTATCCGGAAAGGCGTGAAATCCGTTCAGGGACAGGACCACATCAAAGCTTTCGTCTTCAAACGGCAGTTCTCCGACATCTCCCTGCAGAAACTTCACATTGTTAAGGCTCATGTCGCGCGCTCTCGCCTGCGCAGCTGACATCATGTTTTCGGAATAATCCAGGCAGGTGATGTCCGCTTCCGGCAAATCCCGGTATACGGGCATGGTCAGTACACCTGTGCCGACAGGTACCTCCAGCAGATTCCCTTTGAAATCCTCCGGAACTTCGGAAAGGGCCATCTCCAGATATTTAAGATTCTTCTCCCCGTCCATGTTCCAGACGATCCGGCACACCGCTTTTCCGGGCATTGTAGAATATGTAATCATACCATCGTAGAAACTGGCACTGTTTCCGGTTACCTTATACGCGTTTCTGATCTGATCTTTTCTCGTCATTTTCATTCCTCTTCCCTACGTGGACGGTTTTCCTTCATGACTTTTCTTTTCTTATACACTCGGTGTACATCAGCGCGATCCGGGCCGCCATCTCACGGCTTAGTATTACGTGCCACCCGTTGTTCTCCAAAAACTGCAGGTATTCCTTCGCTGTCCACTGATGCTCAAAGCGGACACCCGCAGCATTCAGGATCCCGGACCAGATACGGCTGATGAAGGTCCCTTTGTGTTCCACAAAATTCGGGGCGATCAGTACGCCGCCCGGGCGAAGCACACGGTCGATCTCCTTAAGCACCTTTTCCGGGTCGGGAACGATGTGCAGGGCATTAGCTATGAGCACCACATCGAAGGAGTTATCGGCGTAAGGCAGATTCATAGCATCCGCGATCTCAAAAGTAAGATTGGAAGGATTCTCACCCTTTTTGGCTTCGGCAATCATCCCGTCGGAATAGTCCGTTGCGATCATCCGCTTTGCTGCCGGAGCCACATGTTTTGCCAGAAGGCCGGGGCCGGTTGCGATCTCCAGTACTTCTTTATCCCGGATCACCTCCGGAATGCGGCCGTACATGTAATCGTATATTTTCTGATCTGCCTTCATGGCGCGCTTGTAGATCGGCGCGTACAGATCCCAGGTCCTTTTCTTCATGGGTTTATATCCCTGCTTTCTTAATGTAAGCTTATTTCCCCGTCGTTTTCCCGCTCTGCAGCAGTCTGATCCATTTTCTCTGTCTGTGCGCATAAAACGCTTCCGCCCAGAGCCAGATAAAAATCGTTTTCCAGCCCGCTTCTATTTCTACTTCGTCGGTATACTCCGTCCGGCCGCCCAGGTCACGCAGCATGATCTTATGATCCCAGACAGGAACTTGTCTGTTATGCTCCCTGCTCTGAATCATGTCGATGTCGATTCTTTCAATATGAATCGTATGGATGCCGAAGGGAATGAAGCCAAACAGCCTGAAATAATAGGATGACTCATTTCCGGCCTGCCATTCCCCGTCGGTCTGCCCGTCTGCAGGCACAAAGTATGCATAAGGAGCTGCGACGGTCTGAAGCGTTTCCGGCCGCTGCAGCAAGCGAAACACATCTTCCCGCTTTGCGGGAAAAACAGACGTTCTGCGAACGATCATCCTTTTTCCCCTTTTGGCTTTTCCCTGCTGACAAAAAACCCGCCGTCATCGGTAACCGTTTCATAGCCCCTGGCTATGGGATTTTCGCTTCCGACTACCAGATAATCACACCGGTCGCTGTTGCCGCAGGTACCGCACCGGATCAGCTGTCCGTGGATCTCTCCGATGCCATAGAAGTCCGAGTTACACAGAAGCGGCAGTACATGGAGAAGGTCGTACTTCTTCGCGAATTCCGCATTCGGACACTGCGTAAAATGATATCTAGATGCACAGTGCTCCTTATCATAGGGCTCTGATACATTGACAAACCCTTCCGGGTATTTCAGGAAGTCCTTTCTGTCCCTGTTTCCGGAAAACTGAAACACCTTGTCGATCAGCCACATATCCCGCCTGCGGTTTAAATTGAAGATCTTTCCGAGCTTCGTGAACGGCCCCATAAACATTTCCTGAACAAAGTTCTGAAGTTCCCCGACCGGCGGCTGATCGGGCAGTGCCGGATACAGGGAAAAGATCAGCAGTCCGCCGTAAATGGCAGAAGCGTGCCCGTTCTTTTTCCCGCCGTAATCCGGAAGGCCTTCCAGATAGTTCAGATAGTTTTCCTGAACATCTGTCCAGATAGCTTTGGCTTTTTCTTCTCCGTACCGGTCGTTCAGCCATTTACGCACTTTGTCGTTATAGGAACCCGGATACAGGCCTTTGACGGCTTCTTCAAACTTCTCATTCATCTGACCGGTCTTTTCCTTTCCGCAAGCCAGATGCTCTCATCCTGCTTTGCAAGCAGCACGGATCTGGCTCCTGTTTCGGTGTCGTCACTCTCCTCGTAACCGTCATACGGCGCTTTCGGATCGTGCGGCTTTTGCCTGTGCAGAGAATTGCAGACCTGATCCTTGTGAGCAAACGCAAAGTCCAGATTGTCTGTCCAGCCGGTATGGCCTGTGATGATCTTCGGCTGCAGGCCTCTGTCCCGCAGCGTTTTCTCCAGCGCTGCCAGCGAACGCTTTGCCAGCTCATTATCTTCCGCAAGAGAATTGATAAAGCTGTATCCGCCGTTCGCACCGAACCAAAGCGTATCTCCGGTAAAAAGGTGTGCATCATCGATCAGGAATACCATATGTCCCCAGGTATGCCCGGGAACCAGCAGGCATTCTATTTTGATGCCATCGATATCCAGAACCTGTCCGTCCCGAAGAAGTTCTTTGGCATTGCCGGTCTTCACCATCGGCAGTTTATAGAGCCCGAAGATCACCTTGCGGCGCACCTCGCCGGTCAGATATCGGTTCTCTGTCTCACTCAGGTAGAGGGTTGCATTTGAAAACAATCCGTCGCTGTCTTCTTCCACGGCCCCTACATGATCGGTGTCCTGATGTGTGATCAGGATATGCTTTATGGATGCCGGTTCAATATCCAGCCACTTCATTTTTTCTGCCAGACGGTCGTAGTTGTATCCGGCATCGATCATGACGGTTGTTCCGTTCTTCGTGTAAAAGAAGATATTTGCGATCCACTCCCGTACACAAGCCACTCGATCATCGATCCATCCCGTATTCAGGGGTTTGAAGATCTCTTTACCCCGGTATCCGAGGCTCATGACTTTCTTCTGAAAATTTGAAGCTTTCTTTGACATGGTTTATACACGCTCCCTGCACTGCAGCTTTTTCGTCTTCCCTGTTCGTTTACATACAGAGTTCAACATCTCTTTATTATGTTAGCTAATGCTAACCCGCGCCGGAAAAAATATGCCGTTGATACGGCATCTCACTGGCTTCTACGGAGTTATTCCGCGCTGTCGACGTATTCGACAACATCTCCGAAATCACACTGCAACGTCCGGCATATCTTCTCCAGAATCTTCAGGTTCACTGTGAGATCTTTCCGGAGCTTTGTCATAGTATTCGGTGCGATTCCGGCCGACTTCCACAGTTCGGCGCTGCTCATGCTCCTGTCTTCCAGCAGTTTCCACAATCGGTTATATGAAACAGCCATCTACAGTCCTTCCCCTGTCATTCAACAATCGGTTAGCTTTCTCTAACCACCATACCAGACCTTGCTGGAAATATCAAGCCGCAATCGCAAAATCGTGAAATCGGCAGTGGCTATCGCGCCTGGCTGCCGCGCATTTGCCGATAGATCCACTGCATCAGTGTATCCACGACATAGGCCTGTTCTTCGGCTGTCAGTTCCCTGCCTTTGGGAATCCCGTGCCACTTTTCAAGACACCCTCTGCAGCAGGTCCCGGTGGCATGCTGTCCGATGAAGACCGGGTGGCCTTTCATCGGTGTCTGTTTTCCATCGTTCGGAATCACTGCCGGTGCCAGGCGTTTTGCGATCAGATCCTTGGCATGACTGCGGATCGTGTCCATCCCTTTGTCGTTAATATACTGTTTATCTGCAGCGTTTAACTGAAAGCGGCTCCGGAATGCTGACTGCGAAAGACGCGTAAACAGATCGATCTTCAGCCAGTCACGATGTGATACTTTTGCTTCGGGATCGCTGCCAGCAGATGCTCTGCCTGTATGATAAGGGGAAGCTGACTCTGCTACCGCCATTAGAGGCTGTGGAATATCTGCATATACAGTGGAACTGTTCAGTTCCTCAATAGCGGTTCCGTTCGGCTCTTCATCTTGTCCCTTGAATGCTTTTCCGGGCTCGTATGCAGGTAGAGCAGCCTGCAGCTTTTCTTTCAGCAAGGTGTTGCGCTCTGTCACCGTCACATGGTGCACGGCATAGGCAAGCGCTTTCTTTGTGCCGACGAGCACCAGCACCTTCTTGGCCCTCGTGATTCCGGTGTAGATCAGGTTTCTCTGAAGCATCACATAATGATTCATCATAACCGGCATAACGACAATAGGATACTCAGATCCCTGAGACTTATGGATCGTCGTGGCATAGGCGAGGACAAGCTCATCAAGTTCACTGACGTCATAGACGACGGATCTGCCGTCAAAATCCACGGCGAGGTTTCGTTCCTCCAGATCCACCTGAGTGACCACGCCGATATCGCCGTTGAAGACTTCCTTATCGTAGTTGTTCCGGATCTGCATGACCTTGTCACGCGTACGGAAAACATACCCACCGCGTCTGAGGCCTGCGCCATCGGGGTTCAGGGCTTCCTGCAGCACCTGGTTCAGGTTTGCCGCACCAACCACACCACGCTGCATGGGCGTCAGTACCTGGATCTCGGATGAGGGTGTCCGGTAATAGCGGGAAAGCTTCGTTTTTACCAGATCCACGATGATCTTTGCCGCCTCATCCGCAGGCGGAAAGTTATCCGGATCATCCGCGTGCGGATTGATCCGGTTTTCTTCCATATCCATGAAGAAGAAGTCGCTCTGCCGGCCGCCGCGGATATCCGGCATCTTCCCGGCGTTGACCCGGTGGGCATTCATGATGATCCTGCTCGTCTGCGCCTGCCGGAAGATCCTTGTCAGACGGACGACCGAAAAACAGCCGGAGTCGATGATGTCCCGCAGGACATTGCCCGCGCCGACGCTCGGAAGCTGGTCGATATCACCGACCAGGATCACCGTCATCGTATCCGGAACGGCCTTCAGCATGTTGTACATCAGCATGATATCGATCATGGAGCATTCGTCCACGATCAGGACATCGCCTTCCAGCGGATTCTCTTCGTTTTTCTGATACCCCTCCGGCGGCTTGACCTCCAAAAGCCGGTGGATCGTTTTCGCCTCCATATGGGTCGCTTCTGAGAGGCGTTTCGCCGCACGTCCGGTCGGGGCGGCCAGCAGGATCTTTGCCCCGGCTTCCCGAAATGCCGTGATGATCCCAAGCGTGGTCGTCGTCTTGCCGGTTCCCGGGCCGCCGGTCAGCACAAGAAATTTGCTCTGCACCGCCGTCAGGATCGCCTGCATCTGGATCTCATCATACTGCATGCGGGTCTTTTTGCTGATCCGCTCCGCGAGGCCATCTGTGGAGATACGGATCCCTTCGGGATTCTGCAGGATGGCCTTCAGCCGTTTTACCGTACCGGCCTCTGAGAACCAGAAGGGTGGGAGATAAATGGCTTTCTCCGGCTGCTGCGGCTGTGAGGCTGCTTCTGTCTGTGCCGCCGATGTCTCCGGAATCGTCTCGATCATCACATCCTCCGTGCGCACCATCTCGTCGAGGGTGATGGAGAGGATGTTTTCCTCAACAGACAGCAGCTCTGCTCCGGTCTTAAGCAGCTGGTCGCGGGTCGCGTAGCAGTGACCGTCCTCGGAGAGTTTGTTCAGGGTATACAGGATCCCGCTACGCAGGCGGACATATTTTTCATGATCGAACCCCATCTTTTCCGCGATGGTATCAGCCGTTTTAAAGCCGATCCCCCAGATATCATCCGCCAGACGATAAGGATTTTCCTGCACGACCTTGATGCTGTCATTGCCGTAGGTCTTGTAGATCTTCGTCGCGTGGCTTGTACTGACATCGTGACTCTGCAGGAAAAGCATAATGTTCTTGATTTCTTTTTGCTCCTCCCAGCCCTTTTTGATCCGCTCCACGCGGAGCTTCCCAATGCCCGGAACCCGGATCAGGGAGTCCGGATCCTCCTCGATCACATCCAGCGTGTCCTTGCCGAACTCCTGCACGATCTTTTTCGCGAACTTCGGACCGATCCCCTTGATCAGGCCGCTGCCGAGATACTTCTCGATCCCGAACACGGTCGCCGGGAGCGTCTCCTCGAATGATTCCATGGCAAACTGGCGGCCGTATTTCGCGTCGACCCGCCATTGTCCGCCGAGATACAGCACGCTTCCCACATGCACATCCGGCATGCTGCCGACGACCGTCACGAGGTCAGAAAAGCCCTTGGCCCGGCATTTGATGACAGAGTACCCGTTCTCTGCGTTCTGATATGTAATTCTTTCCACAACACAGCGAAGGTGCTCCATCCCTTAAGTTCCTTTTCGGTCTTTCTCTGCAAGTACATGGATCGCAAACCGGATGGAATCTGCATTTCTGCGGTCATCTGGATCATTGCTCCGAACCATTTGCATATACTCGTCATAGATACTTTTCAGTGCGTCTGTCCGGTCCCGGTAGGCCAGCAGTACTGCTGCCTGTGTTCTCGCATAGCCGTTGCGGAACTGCCGGAATCCTTCCGCCACCTGGTCAATGTACTTGTCGTCTGCCCGGCTTAGAATCAACATGGCGCATTCAATAAACCTGTCGAGACCGTTTGTCTGCAGTTTTTCAACTATCAACGCTGCTGTATCGTCACCCATCTGTATCGCTTTTCTGCACAGATAATCCCTGTTGGAGATCTCGATCTTTTTCTTCATAAATCGGACTAACTCTTCGGGAGTTGACAAAGCCTCGACAGCTGTCCGCTCTTCATCCATGGAATTTATCCGGCTTTGATCAAAAGATGCGCTGGCATATTCCGTAATCTTATCGTGCAGATCTGACTCAACCAGTATCTGCATTTGAAAAAATGATAATTCGCCTGCTGTCGGCAGGTTGCTTTCCGACTTATTCTTATCAAAGAAGTCCTTGGGTAAAGACCATTCCTGTCCATTCATTTCCGTCACCACCACATGTTATCGTCGTTATTATAATCCGAGCACTCACTCTGCCAGAAAGGAACTCCTTCTTTTAGATCCCTGGCAAACTCCTTGTAATCTTCTGCAGATATCCTGCCCTGTTCCATCATGTATTTATACAGCTTCTTAAGGCTTGCCGCCGTGCTCTTTACAGCAGCAGGAGTTGACCACATGCATTTATGAATAAAGAACGTGAAGAAGGAATCCAGATACCCCAGGCCATCCTCCGGCAGAACAGCATCTTCCCTGAGAAGAAAATCGTTGATATACAGATCAGCGTTGTCCACATGGTTCCGGATCGTTTTCTTTGACAGGCCGGCAGCCGCCAGGCTTTCTGCAAAGCCGGATAATAAGACCTGATTCTGTTTCATTGTTTCATTGCAGGCCTGTTCGTATTCTTCGTAAGATCCCATGGTGTCACTCCTGTTACAGATCGTTCTCGTGTTCCCGGATGTCTCGCTATTCACGCCTGTTCCTCAATATCTTTCCGCAGCTTTTCCTTTTCTCTGCCACGGTCGTAATCCTTCTCGGATTTATGCGTGATCGTCCCAAGGTTCTGATTCAGAAAGTCCGTCACGCGCTTTTTCTGAGCCTGCTTCTTCAATTGCTTTTTTGTGCCTCTGCGTTTTGCAAGTGTAGAGATATCTTTCTCCTTCATCACACGAAGCTCCTGCTTATTGATTTCTGTACCTTCCGGAATCCTCAACAACTCCGGTGATCTTAATGCTGTCTGCCTCCACATGGCAACTGTAATAAACCACCTGTACGCCAGCCTTTGCGGCATTGGAAAGCGCCTGTCCGAATTCCGGCTGTGTCTCATCGTTCGGAAAGACCATATGGATCCCGTTCATCTGGATGACGAATGCGATCTTGCAGTGGTATCCTGCCCTGGATGCCTCTGCCAGTTCTTTCAGATGCTTTACGCCTCTCTCTGTCGGTGCATCCGGAAACAGACCGATACTGCGTTTCAGATCCGCAGCCAGTGTACAGCCCTTGACTTCAATCAGATACTTTTCTCCCTTGCTCTCCATGTAGAAATCAAAGCGGGAGTCTCCATATGTATATTCCGGTTTGACAAGATCAAAAATCGGCTCCTGAAGATTTTGTTTCATCAGGGCGTTCGGTGCCAGACTGTCTATATTGACCCACTTCAGCTTCGGTTTATAGACGGAAATGAGATCATAGGCTGTCTTCCTTGACGGATCCGGTGCCTTCTGCAGCGTAACTTTTGCATCCGGAACCAGGAGTTCTTTCAGTCTTCCGGTGTTTTTTACATGAACGATCTCCGCATGTCCATCAATCATCACTTCCGCCGTGAACCGATTGAGACGTTTCACAAAGATTCCCTGAACGGTATTCTCATATACGATGGTTGGTTTTTGTCTGCTCATATTCTGATCTCATCGAGACTGCAGCGGATCTCTTCAGTCACAGAATCATCGGCCGGCATTTCCAGCCACGGATGATCCTGCGGCTTATAAATCGTTTCCAGATCTTCGTTTATTTCATTCCGTTCTTTCATGCCAGCGCCTCCACCCAGGCTTTCAGTTCTTCTTCGCCTGCAGACGAAGAGAAAAGCTTCGCGTCCACGACTGTGCCGCCACCAACATAGGGCTGCAGCTTCTCGGCCGTTTTGCCGATTCCACTGCCGCCGGAAGTGGCAAACGCCGCGATCTTTTTGCCCGAAAGGTCATAGCCTTTCAGGAAGGTGTTAACCACGTTCGGGGCACAGCCATACCAGATCGGGAACCCGACAAAGATCGTATCGTATTCCGTCATATTCTCCACTTTCCCGGAGACCGGAACTTCTTTCTTCCCGAGCTTCTCACGGTTGCACCGGGACAGCGGATTTGTCCATTTGATGTCCGCGACCGTGTATGGTTTCACCGGAACGATCTCAAAAAGATCCGCGCCGATGGCCTCGGCAAGGCGTTTTGCGACCTGCTTTGTGGTTCCTTCCGCAGAAAAATAAGTGACAAGGCTTTTGCTCATAGCGATTCCTCCTGTTTCAGTTAGATAGTATTTCAGTCTTCAACAGCCCCTGTGTACATTTGAGTGCACAGTTGTTACAAATCTGTTATCTCCAGATCCCCCGCCATCTGCTGCACATTCGCCCGAATATTAGTACTGTGGATATACCGGAACGGAATGTCTGTCTCCCGCGCATACCGAACATATTTGCCGTAAGTGGAGTGGGAGATGAAGTCGGTGAAGAAATAGACCGCGTCAGCGTTATTCATCACACGCACATCCCCGGCACCGGATGCCCCCGGCCTGACGTAAACCCAGTCGGGGAACTTATCCCGAAGCTGTGATGTCCAATTGTCATGTCCGCCTACGATGACGATCCGCTTCGTCCGAAGCGTTTTCTCCAAAGCCGAATAATCCGGCTCTTTCGCTGCGACATCCTCTTCTGTGGTCTGATATGCAAATTCGCGAAGTGCCTGAAGTTCCCTCCTAAGATCCTCCTGCTGCCGCTCCATGGCCTGCAGTTCACGGATCGTGCGGCGGCTTTCTGCTTGTTCCGACGCGGCATTTTTGAGATTCGCCTTGGCACGGCTAAGCAGGATCTTGAGTTCTGCATTTTCACGAAGGAGCTTTTCTGCATCGGCCGTGTTATCCGGAGAGGGCATGGGCATCGGGGGCACGTTTTCCTTTTTCGTATGGCCTATCGCTTTCTCATCCGGCTCGAACGGCTTGAAGTGAAGAAATTCCCGTTCATGCTCATAGCCGTCTTTCATTCCGAACATCAGATTGATGTCATCTTCCAGCACAGCGAATTGAGAAGTATAGGCAGTGATCTGATCGAATATTTCCAGATAATACAGCAGTTCCTCATCCGTGAATTCCCTCTTCGGGAAAGTCATTTTCAAAAGTGCAAAGGTGATAGCAAGAGACCTCTTTCTGCCCCAGACTTCCTGATTAAGATAGGCGTCGTATCCTTCCGTCACACCATAATAGCGGAAGACATTCTGCTTGAATTTGAAAATATCCCGCAGCTTCCTGAGCTTTCTGGATGAGAAAATGTCGCCGTCCGCAAGCCCGTCCGTCCTCTCAATGCATTCGTCGAACAGGCCTTCCGGAAAATCCAGAAACTCCGGCTTTGTCAGATAGTCATACGGCATATCCTTTACATCATCCTGTATCATCTGATAGGCGGCGACACAGGAAAAATGTAGCGTAATCCCGAAGAACGGGGCAATCGTCAAAACCCGGGCACAGGTTTCAGCAAGAACTTCTTCGTCATTTTCAAACCCCATCAGTTCGTCGAAACTGATCGTCTGAAAGCGCTTCAGGACATTGTATTCCCGCTTATAATAGGTTTTGTAAAGCCGCCGGAACAGTTCCTGCGAATACCCGCTGCCCTTTCGGGCGGCGGACAGCATCATGCTGGTGATCTTGATTTTAAAACCTTCTCTCGGATCCCGCTGATGCATGACCTCCCGGAAATACGGACCGTCCGTATATTCCGAAAGAGACGCCGCTTCATGCTTCAGAAATTCCGAGGCAATGATTGGAAAATCAAACGAGAAAGCATCCTCTTCCCAGAAGGTAAGGATAAACAGCATCTCCGTTTCATCCGTTCCCTTCAGAGGCTCTGTCAGTTCTATATCATCTGAGAACAGCTTGTTGTAATAGCTTTCGTCTCTTGCCATAACCGGCCCTCCAAACGCGACCTTTTCTGATTATTGCCTTTCCTTGTCCGTATAGGATCGCAGCACATTCTGCAAAAATTCCTGATACTCCTCACGCACATGCTCCGGTGAAACAATCTCCATTCCGCTCCCAAGCCCGGTCACCCATCCGAAGAACTGCGGGCTGACAGAAACCAGTATATGCGTGCGGACGTGATCCTTGCCGTCTGGAACGATCATGATATCCTTCCCGAAACGGTCGATCAGCACACCGACCAGATGCTTTTCGCAGCGCAGCGTCACATCCGCATCCGATCCGCCATACATGCCGAAGGTCTTTTTGGCAAATGCCGCCAGGTCAAAGTCCTTGAACCGCTCACAGCCGTTGCGCGACTCATCCGTCAGTTCGATCCGGATCATTTTGTCTACACGGAAATGCTTGATCTTTTCGTCGTTTTCATCATAAGCAATGAGATAATAGTTCTCATCATCCCAGGTAAGCGACCAGGGGCTGACACGGTATGTCTTTCCGTTGCGCTTCGCGACCAGCCGCTTTGCCGTATTCCACTCCCCGTACTGGAATTCGATCTGCCGGTCCGTATTCATGGCGTTGTGGAGATCGTCCACGTTGTAATAGACTTTCTCGTTGCCGCTCTTCATGCGGTTTCTGATATAAACAGAACGATTCAGTTCAGAGGCTTTTTGCTCATTGATAAGCTTCATGAGCTTGCCGATCAGTTCCTCTGATTTCTTGACCGTAATAAATTTGGACGACTGCACCGCATCCACAAGAAGCTTCAGCTCGGGCAACTCAAAATCCCGCGCACCGATGTAGTACCCGGGAGAGTCTTCCTTCTTATGCACATCGATCCCGAAATCGGATAGGATCTCTATGTTGCTGTAGATCGTCCGCCGGTCCGCTTGATAACCGTATTGCTCCAGAATGCGGAGCAGATCAGCCGCATTCAGTGTGTGCTCTTCATCGGTTTTCTGCAGCAACTCCCGCAGCATGATGAGGAGCGCCATTTTGTGGTTGTTAGTAAGTGCCATGTTTATTTCCTCGCGGAATGGTTCCATTCACAATCAGACAGGTTGTTCGGTTGTCCAAGCTGATATCATTGCGATTTCAGGCCCTCGTTCTTCCTCTCGTCTTCCATGATCTCGTTGCAGATGTCAATACACTCATCACAGATGAATACATTTGAGGGCGAAGCGATGATCTTCTTACATTTTTCCTCCGGCCTGCCGCAGAATGAACAAAATATTTTTTCTGGGAATTCTTTTTTCTGTCGGTAGCGATTTTCCATCTCAGTCTTTTTTTTCAGCAGATCAAAGTATTCTTTAACGGACCATCGATCTTCAAAACTCAGTGTATCGTATATTTGCAGAAACCTCTGTTTTTCGGCAACCTCCCGACTGTCGCGGTCTTTTAATTCCCGAAGTTCTTCTTCAGGACCAACCGGAAATATTGACTTGTTCTGAAGAGCCACCTTGCTGCGGGTCAGCTTTATACATGGCAGCCATATAACACCGATCCGAATCATAAAATTCGCATGCTCATGAAACCAGACCTCATATTCTTCTTGAGACTTCATCGATTTTATTTCTTCAAATTCTTTTAGTGTCATATCGGATCCTCCAGATACTAACGGCTTTGCGGTGCTTTTTCACGTTTATTCCACGCCTATCGCCTTTAATGCCTGTTTGAAATGTGTCTCAAACGCCCGAATAGCCGTTCTCCCAGGTTCCTCGTCCGGACGCAACATATCGAATGCATGCATGTCTGTATGATAAACGTCCAACTCTGCCTGAACGCCAGCCTCCCGGAGCTTCCGTACATAGTCCATCGTCTCCGCATAGAACGGCTCACTATCCCCGACAAAGGTATAGCAGGGCGGTAATCCGTGATGATCTTTCTGTCCGGCGGGGGATGCATAGGGCGGAACCTTCTTTTTTGCATTTCTCCGTAAATACATTTTCCAGCCCAGATGGTTACGCCTTGTATTCCACACCATGCCGTGGTTGTCCCTGGACGATTCCGTATCCAGATTGCTGAGCATAGGGTAAAGAGGAAACTGCCAGGCGATCTTTACCGATCCCCGGTCCCGGGCCAGCATGCAGAGTGCCGCAGCCAGACCGCCGCCGGCACTTTCCCCGCCGACCATGATCCGGTCCGGATCGATCTGAAGATCCCTGGCGTGCTTCTTTATAAACACCAGCGTTCTGTAGCAATCCTGCAGCGCGGCCGGATATGGCTTCTGCCACGCGAGCCTGTACCCCGGGGATACGACCGTGATCCCGCACTTTTTCACCAGATCCGCTGCCCGCCCTATGTGGACCATTTCCTTCATGCCCAGGAAATATCCTCCGCCGTGGATCCAGAGCAGGGCAGGCATGTTATCCGTCTTTTCCTTCGGCTGCAGGATCAGGACGGGAATCCTTCCAGCCCGGATCTTCCGGACACAGATATCCCTGTCCGGACGCATACTGTATGATAATTGTATCAGTCTGCGCAAATCCATCCCGTGGCATAACCTCTCACATCTGATGCCGTACCACGGCATACTCATCCCCGTTCCGCCAGAACGGGCACTGCTTCCGGTCGCCCTGCATCAGACGGGCGTAGTCGTCCTCGTCCATGTCGGCAGAGCAGAAATATTCCTCGTAATCCTCGTCATATACGAAGAGCGCGCATGTCTCGCAGTTCATAATGTTATTCCTTGCTGGTTGCATAGATATCCAGATCCTGCCGATAGAACACCTTTTCTGAAGCACGGATATCCCGGATGCGTTCCAGGAGTTCTTTGAAATAACCTCCGCCGCCCAGCTCCTTCAACCGGTCATCATCCAGTGTGAACCCTTTTCGAATATACTCATTCAGCCGCTTTGTCGCCCATTGCCGAAACTGTGTGCCTCGAAGAGACTTGACCCGATATCCTACGGAGATGATCACATCAAGATTGTAAAACTGGACCGGCTGTTTTACTCCATCAACACGCATTTTTTGCGTGTTGTTCTCTTTGACCAATTCCCCTTCAGAAAAAACGTTGTTAATATGCTTTCTTATAGTCTTTTCGTCCCGGCCGAAGAGCAGTGCCATTTTATTGGCCGTAAGCTATACCGTCTCCTAATCCATAATGACATCTACTTCAACCTGCCCGTCTTCGGTTTTGTATAACAGAAACTCACTCATGTTCAGTCTCCTCTTCACCCTCATCTGTGCCAAGCCCGTAGTATAACATTTCATAGTACCGGGCATTGGCTTCTTCACTGGCCTTCTTCTCACGCCAGGCATCGATCTCGCTGCGGATCGCGAGCATCTCATCGACCAGCAGTTCTTTGTTCTTCGGTTTCACGTAATGGAGATAGGAGATCATCCGCTCCATGGCCTTCGGGCTGCCGAGATGCTTTGCGATCGCATTCCCCAGCTCCGCGGGAAACCCGAGGCTTTCCACGGCACGGACAAGATCATCCCTCGTCCGGCTCCACAGTCTTTGATCCGATGTCATACCGTGCATCCTCCCGTTGTCATCTCATCGCACCTCCTTGTCCCGGCGCTTCCGCACGGTCGGATGTTCCGCCAGGATTTTTTTATAGCACGGGCAGTCTGCATCATGATCATTGATGATCCCGCAGGCCTGCAGGTGCGAGTAGATGGTTACCGGTCCGACGTACTTGAAACCGCGCTTTTTCAGGTCTTTGCTGATCTTATCCGAAAGGCCGTTGCTCACCGGGATCGGACCTTTGTCATGTCCGATGTACAGGATCGTTTTATTTCCGGAATAATTCCAGAGGTAATCGCAGAAACTGCCGAATTCCTCCCGGACCTTCTGATAACACCGGGCGTTATTGATGATCGCATTCACCTTGCGCGGTGAACGGATCATGCCTTCTGTATTCAGGATCCGTTCCACATCCGCTTCACCATACGCGGCGATCTTATCGAATTCAAAGTTGTCGAAGCACTTCCGGAAAATCTCCCGCTTTTTCAGCATGAGATCCCAGGACAGCCCGCACTGCAGACATTCCAGCGTCAGATGCTCGAACATCTGCCGGTCGTCGTGCACAGGGATGCCCCATTCATTATCATGATAGATCCGGTTGGCCTCATTCATACCGGCCCATACGCAATACCCCATATGCCGCTTCTCCTGTCTATTTCTTCAGTGCCGCGCTTAAGGAATGCGGGATCCCGCGCGGCCCGCGGACGGCGTAAATGCCGTATTCCGTTTTCAGCTTTTCAAAAGTGAACTTATCCGGCGCGTACCGCTTCTGCAGCCGGATCTTCATAAGCGCCGTGATGGTCAGGTTCTGATCCTGGTACTGATACGGGATATCCGTCTCCGTGACCTTGCACTTAAAGAGAACGGCTGATACCGGCGCTCCCACATACATAAAAACGGTATCGCCCTTTTTGATCCCGGCGCCCTGCTTCCAGTCGATCTCATCCGCATCGTCAAAGGCATGGACAATATCGTAGTATTTCGGATTAGCCGGAATGATCCACTCCTTAGGCGGACGGATCTTTTCCTTCTTCTTCGCCGATGCCGTTGCCAGAAAGCTCATATGGATCAGGTCGAAGACCCGTTCCTCCGGCACCGTACCGTCCAGCAGCACCGTGATCCAATGCAGCTTGTTCATGTGGTACGCGGGCAGGATGCCGTCTTCGCGGATGATCATGTCCCGGAAGAGGAGGTCGTCGATCTTCAGGTTGATGCAGTCCACATAGTCCGCAGTGGACAGGCCGAGCTTATCGCCGGTCACGTCCATTACCAGGGCGAACCATTTCTTATTGTCCGCGTGGCGGAAGACGGCATTTCCAGGATACATCTTCCATGGATATTCCGGCGCGACATTATATTTCTTTTTGATGTGATCGAATACTTTCTGACGCATGCTTCCTATCGGATCTCCCGTTCCTCATCCAGGATCTCGGCTTCTGTGTTTTCCTCTATAAACAGCGAGATGTCGTCCATCAGGCTGTCTGCCATCGCGTTATGCGGAACGATCGCGGCCACACCGATCACGATGATTTGGTGAATGTCCTGCTCATCGATCTCCGCCGCGGACACATGATATTTGTTCTGCAGTTTCGCGATGAGACTCTTTACGATCATCCGCTTTTCCTTCAGACTGTGCACCCACGGCGCGTGAAGCCGGAAGGTCATTGCCGCTATTTTCATATGCTCACTCACGGATAAATGACCGGTCCGTGTCCGGCAGTTCTTCCTCTGCGGAAACAAATCGCTCCACGCGCATGTGCAGGTCGTATTTCTCCCGCAGCTCCGCGATTTTCTCCATCATAGGCGAGACGTGATGCGCGTCGATCGCCGCCTGGTCCTCCCACTGGTCGATCAGGAGCACCGTCTCCGGATCGTTCATTGGGAAGAAATATTCGTACCGGAGATTCCCAGCTTCCGCACGGATGGTTGCAGCCGTTCCACTTCGTTCCATTTCTTCCGCAAACCGGCGCGCGCTGCCGTTTTTGCCTGTGTAATACAAATTGACGGTAATGCTCATAGTGTTCCCCTTTAATACAATTCCTTCAGCACCAGCACCGTGATCCCGGGATTGTCGCCGGGAACAATGCGCTTTACCTTTGGCTCGTACTGATACCAGTCATGGATCATCGTGCGCAGATTGGTTCCACGATGATAGCCGTGTATCAGCTGGATCTGATATGTCGTCGGCCCAGCGGACGCAATCGCCCTGTCGATAACTTTGATAGCTTCCTCCTGGCGCAGGCCGTGCAGATCGATTTTTACAAACGCTTCACTCATATTTTCACTCTGGAACCTCATATATTGAAAGAGGTTATCCATATCCTTCTGTTGGGAATGTCAAACTACGTGCCTGAGGGAGGCACTTTTTGAAGGGATTATCAATCTAAATGCCTTTATAATTATACACGGTAACCGCGCTTGCGTCACCGGCTTCTGCAAGAAAAGCTATAGCTTTAGATATCCCACCACTGCCGATAATACGCCCTATGAGAAGGTCGGCAATGCGGAACCGGTGAGTATAGCGGATGAGGTGCCGTTTGACATCCCAGAGAGCTGGGAGTGGTGCCGGTTATCTGATCTTACAGTGAAAGAGATCAAACGAGGAAAATCGCCGACATATATTGCCTCCAGTGGCACGTTAGTATTTGCGCAGAAGTGCAATGCGAAGGCCGGCGGAATCGATATGTCACTTGCCAAATTTTTGGATGAGAAAACACTTGGAAAATACCCTGCCGAAGAATTTATGCAGGATTATGATATAGTGGTCAACTCCACTGGGACAGGAACCATGGGTCGCATAGGCCTGTTTCGTGATTCTGATAATCCAACAGGTCTTCCTATCGTTCCTGATTCTCACGTAACTGTTGTACGTTTAAATCATAGTGTATCCATTGATTATTTGCTTTGCTGCCTACAATACTATCAGCCATATTTGGAAGAGCATGGTGAAGGCTCTACAAACCAGAAAGAACTTAAACCGGATACAATAAAAAACTTGTATATTCCGTTGCCACCAATATCGGAACAGAAAAGAATTGCAGATATGGTGACGATCTTAGAGCCGTATATTTCTGCATATGGAAAGAAGGACTCTCAGCTTGCAGAACTTA
The DNA here is from genome assembly GCA_964601425.1 of uncultured Eubacterium sp. Classification (GTDB taxonomy): domain Bacteria; phylum Bacillota; class Clostridia; order Lachnospirales; family Lachnospiraceae; genus CADBRN01. The sequence goes on from CAZRNI010000002.1 coordinate 40,905, forward strand.
ACAAAGAATTCCCGGAACAGCTCAAAAAGTCGATTCTCCAGCTGGCAGTCCAAGGAAAACTCGTTCCACAGGATCCGGCAGACGAGCCAGCAAGTATACTTCTGGAACGGATTCGTGCAGAAAAGGAGCGCCTGATAAAGGAAGGCAAAATCAAAAGGGACAAGAACGAATCTGTGATTTTCAGAAGGGATAATTCTCATTATGAAAAGCGCGGGAAAGCAGAAGTGTGTATTGATGAAGTGATCCCGTTTGAAATACCTTAAACGTGGGCTTGGGTTCGATGGGGAGCACTATCTGAATCTATCCAGTATGGATATAATGCGCCAGCTCAGGACCACGGTCGCATAAAAATGGTCAGAATAAGTGACATACAAGACGGAAAAGTTCTTTGGAATTCTGTACCATACTGTAATATTCCTGAAGCAGACATTGAATCATATTTGCTGAGGAAGAATGATATTCTTTTTGCCAGAACAGGAGGTACGGTAGGTAAATCATATCTTGTGCAAGACGTGCCAGAAGATTCAATTTATGCGGGATACTTGATACGAACACGATATAGCGAATTGCTGTGCTCGCAATACCTGAAGTACTTTATGGACTCTCCGCTATATTGGTCACAGCTAAAAGAAGGAACAACTGCAACAGCGCAGCCAAATTGTAACGGAAAAACACTTGGAAATATGTTAATTCCTATCCCCCCAGTTGCTGAGCAGCTACGTATCGTAGAACTTTTACAAACGGCTTTTTCAGAGGCCAGTGCTTTGTAAAGTTCTCATTATGAGAAGTTGGACGGTAAAGAGCGTTGCATCGACGATGAAATTCCATTTGATATACCGGATTCTTGGATATGGAGCCGTGTGGGAAATGTATTTTCGCTGCAAGCGGGAAAAAATATACCGTCATCAGATATTCTCGAATCCAAGTTCGATGGGTCGTTTCCTTGTTTCGGGGGCAACGGTATACGTGGCTACGTATCGTTCTACAACCACGAAGGAGACTACCCTCTTATCGGAAGGCAGGGGGCATTGTGCGGTAATATTAATCTCGCCTCAGGAAAGTTCTATGCTACGGAACACGCAGTATGTGTCGCATTATTTGCTAACACCAATGTTTCTTGGGCTTGTTTTTTCTTAGAAGCATTGAATTTGAATCAGTATGCGACAGCAACAGCTCAGCCCGGCTTGGCCGTTGCAAATATAAACAAAGTTTTTATTCCTGTACCACCATTGCCCGAACAAGAAAGAATCGTGCAACAGATTCAAGCACTATTCCCAATCATCAAAGCCCTGTAACACGTCTTTCCTATAATATCGCGGTGAAAGGAGGTCTTTCACCATGATAGAAGAATTTGAAAGACATTTGAAGAGGACGAACCTCTCAGAAAACACCAAGGCATCATACTTGTTCGCGGTACGCCAGTACAGCGAACAGTATGGAGAAATCACCCAGAAGAATCTGCGGGCGTACAAGGTCTGGTTGATTGAAAACTACAAGCCGAAGACGGTTAACCTGCGTCTTCGTGCGATCAACTGCTACCTTGAGAGCATCGGCAAGGAGAAATGGAAGCTGCCCTTTGTGAGGGTGCAGCAGAAAGCGTTCTTAGAGAATGTGATCAGCGAGGCTGATTATGAGTACTTCAAGAACTGCCTGAAACGTGATGGCGAATTGTTTTGGTATTTTGTCATCCGCTTTCTTGCCGCAACCGGGGCAAGGGTGAGCGAGCTCATTCAGATCAAGGTCGAGCATATCAAGCGTGGACACCTTGATTTGTATTCCAAAGGCGGAAAGCTACGACGGATATACATCCCCAAAGCTCTTCAGGAGGAAGCCCTTTCTTGGTTGGCAGAAAAGCAGCAGGAAAGCGGCTTCATTTTTTTGAACAAATACGGAGTGCGAATCACTACCCGCGGAATCTCAGGACAGTTGAAGAAGCTGGCTGTCCGCTATGAAATTGATCCGGTTGTTGTATATCCCCACTCTTTTCGGCACCGGTTTGCAAAGAGCTTTCTTGACCGTTGCAATGACATTGCTTTTCTTGCCGATCTCATGGGGCATGAGAGCATTGAAACGACACGGATCTATCTCCGGAAGACGGCAACCGAGCAGCGTGAGATTGTAGACAAGATTATCGACTGGTAGTAATAATGCCGCCACAACCTCAACAGGGGCGGTGGCGGCTATTATTATAGCAACTCGCTTAATGATGAAAGAATCGTCTGTGCAGCGTTTGTAATTCTTATTTGCTCCTGCAAAGGTGGTAAAGGGAAAAGATAATTTGCAATATAGTCCTTTCCAACACGTTGTTGCCCGGCTGTGCCTGTAAATGCCGCAACACCACCAGTAATAAAAGCATGCGTTTTGCAAACGAGCAGAACGTAGGGCATATAAATATTATACGTTTCGTCCCGTAAAACGTGCAGTTCTGTTGTGCCAGCACCATAACCATTCGGCATTCCGCTTATAACGGCAGATTTTCTGTTCTGAAAGCATGGAGTGATCTTAGCCACAACTATATCGTTATCTCTAAAGTGCGTGAAGCCAGACTTAACATCGCTCCAAAGCCGCTCTTCAAATGAATGATGATTGTTGAAGCCGTCCTTCAATAAAGGCATCGGCATAAATCCAACAACTGTGTCATCTGACAGTTGGTTTCGAGGGTTAATGCTGAATATCGCAGACATCCTACACCATTCCCACGAATCCGGAATATCAAATGGAATCTCATCGTCGATACAACGTTCTATTTTACCCAACTTCTCATAATGAGAATTATCCCTTCTGAAAATGACGGATTCATTCTTGTCGCGTTTGATCTTATCTTCCTTGATCAGGCGTTCCTTTTCAGCGTGTATGCGCTCCAGAAGAATACTGGCGGGCTCGTCGGAGGGATCCTGTGGGACAAGCTTGCCCTGGACAGCTATTTGCAGAATGGATTTCTTGATCTGTTCGGGAAATGTTTCATTAAGGGAACTCAATGCTTGTTCTTTTACGTTATATAGCTCAATATAGGGCATCAATTGTTTGATTTTAGTGACAATTCTACCTTGCTCTGATAAAGGAGGAATCGGGACAAGTAAAGAGGTCATTGTCTCCGTTCCAGCTCTTGGCATTTTAATACCGTACGTTTCTGCATTAATTGAACTGTCCACATAAGGACACTGAAGATAAGACACTATGTAGTCGGCATCAATATTACCATAAGCCTTGAACGGAACAATTTCTGGCGTGCATATACCATCTTCATCAGCGACAAGGATTTTCAGGAGATATGGACGCAGTTTACTGTAAAGAACGTCACCTTTTTCAAAGAGAGTCTTGTCGCCTATGGCTTTTCGTTCTCCAACTGTATGTTTTGCCAAAAGGCGACCACCTTTTTCTATATCCTCAAGATCAAGCCCCCACATATCGGGATCAGCATCTTTTGCATTGATTTTCTTCTTCGTTTGTGAGTATGTGGAAATCATTCCAAGACGGGCCCAGTCCCATGAATCCGGTATATCAAACGGTACCTCATCCGCAATGCTTACCGGCTCCTTATCCCCGACCTTCTCATAGGGCGTATTATCGGCACCACGGAAGATGTAAGACAGCTTCTTGTCCTTCTTGATTTTTCCTTCTTTGATCAGCTGTTCTTTCTCTTTGCGTATGCGCTCCAGCAACACCCTTGCCGGTTCATCATTCGGATCCTGCGGAACAAGTTTACCGGAGACAGCCATCTGCAGTATGGAATTCTTTAATTGCTGTGCATTCATTTATCGTCATTCTCCGTCATATCTATTCCGAGGATTTCCGTGATTTGTGCCAGAATCCGGTCTATATCCGCATTCAATGAGGCTCGTTTTTCCTGATACTGTTGAATCAGTTCTTTCGGCGGTAGGATTTCTTCCTCTTCATGAGGATATCCGCAAAGATCAATGTTGTATGTACGGGCAGCGATCTCATCAACCGTATACTTCTTAGCTTTATCGAATCCATCAACGGTGATCTCTTCCCGATTGTTCCACCACTCAATTGCCGGAGAGAAATGCTCCAGCTTCATTGGCTTTGTCTTGGAGAAATTCTTGTATCCGTCCGGCATATCCAAGCGATAAAACCAGGTCTCTTCGGTTGGTTTGCTATGATCAAAGAACAGTATATTCGTTGTTATGCTGGTATACGGCGCAAATACACTGTGCGGCATTCGTATTACGGTATGAAGGTTGAACTCTGAAAGTAGTTTCTTCTTGATTGCCACCTTGGCATTATCTGTTCCAAACAGAAATCCGTCCGGAAGAATCACGGCTGCACGGCCGGTTTCTTTAAGGCGATACATGATGACGGACATGAAAAGATCTGCCGTCTCTGAGCTGGCGAGGTCTGAAGGAAAATGGTTCTTTACCTCTGTCTTCTCACTTCCGCCATAGGGCGGATTCATTAACACGACGTCAAACTGATCATCTTGAGTGTAGTCCAAGACATCCCTAATCAGAGAATTATCGTGATAAACCTGCGGGACGTCAATGTCATGCAGCAGCATATTTGTAATGCAGAGCATATAGGGGAACTGCTTCTTTTCAATGCCATAAATCGAAGTATTGTACTGGGACAGATTGTCTTCCGAATCCCCGATCTGTGGAGAAAGTTCTTTCAGCCAGGAAGTTAGAAACCCACCTGTGCCGCACGCAAAATCCGCGCAGGTCTCGCCGATCTGCGGCTGAATCATTTTTGCCATAAAGTCGGTAACGGCACGCGGTGTGTAGAACTCGCCGGAAGAACCCGCACTCTGCAATTCACGAAGAATTGACTCATAGATTTCGCCAAAGGCATGACTCTCTTCGTAATCACTCAGATCCAGTTCATCAATAATATTGATAACCTGTCTGAGAAGAACGCCGTCTTTCATGTACTGGTTGGCATCTTCAAAGGTGGTTTTCACAATGGATTTTTTAATCGGCGTCTCTGGATCCACTTCCAGCCCCTTAAGCGTCGGAAAAAGGGTGTTGTTTACAAAGTTCAGTAGAGTATCTCCGGTCATTGCCGAACCAGAGCGATCATCCCGTGCCCAGTTGATCCATCTGCAGTCTTCCGGAATTATGGACTCGTATTCATCATCATTGATCTCCCAATCCTGTTCCTTAGCATCATAAACCTTCAGGAACAGCATCCAGGCAATCTGTTCAATTCGCTGCGCATCGCCGTTGATACCGGCGTCATTGCGCATGATATCGCGGATTCTCTTTACAAAACTTGATAAATTGCTCACTTATGCCACCTCATATATTGCATTTTCCAAAGACTTCAGTGCATTAAGATATGCTGCTTTCCCGCCGAAATAACTTACTATCTTTGCAGGAGTCCCGTACTTTTTCAACGGATCCAGACTCAGAATCTTCATACTCTCGATTTGATCGATTCCTAGGTTCATGTATTTGTCCAGCAGCACTTCCAGAACTTCTTTTGCAGCTCCGCTGTATTTTGTAAAGAAATCCTGCTTTTTGACTCCTTCCGCACGTTCTTTCCTTGTCAGCGGTTTTTTATCATACGCAACATGGCAAATAAAATCGAAATCGTCAACGTCGGCCATGTTCTGATCTTCCTTCAATGCCTGTAGATCAATGCCTCTTTCCCGCAGAAGAGAACTCACTTCTGCTTTTTTCTGTATGGCGTTCCAATAGGCGATAAACCGGTCCAGGGAAGCATATTCACCCCGGATATTTGTTTTGGTATAGTCTATGATGCTTTCCTGCCTCAGAAGCTTTCCGTTGGCATCATAAATGGAAACAGTCTTGTTAATAATATGAACCTCACAACCGTCGGCATCCACATAGGGTTTCGGTTGTGTTGGTGGCGGATCTATCGGACCAGGCGGTGGTGTGACCGGTGGATCGTCCTGTGGTTTCTTCGGCGATCTGTTTGGATCATAATCCGGATCCGGTTCAATCGGACCATCCCAATCCGGATCTGCAAAAAGGCGGGATACGCTTCGGAAATCCATTACAGTAAAGTGTGTCTTGCCTTCCTTCTCACGCAGCCGCGTTCCGCGACCAATGATCTGTTTGAATTCTGTCATGGAATTAATCATTTGATCGAGGACAATAAGCTTGGTCATCTTGCAGTCCGCACCTGTCGAGAGCAGCTTGGACGTTGTCGCGATTACCGGGAACTTCGCTGAAACAGAAATAAAATAGTCGAGCTTACTCTTTCCATAAGTGTCACTGCCCGTAATTCGGACGACATAGTCTGGATTCTGTTTGACCATATCAGAATTCAGATTTGACAGGGCGATGCGCATGCGCTCAGCATGATCTTCTGTTGCACAGAAAACAATGGTCTTTGCCATACGGTCTGTGGACTTCAGATAATTGGTTATTTCCTGTGCCACCTGATTTATCCGGTCTTCCAGTATGATGTTATAGTCATAATCGCTGTTATTGTATATGCGGTCTTCGATGACATTTCCATAGATGTCGCGCTGTCCGTGGTACGGGCGCCAACCGTCACCGATATCAGTTGTAATGTTTATGACACGGAACGGCGCAAGGAATCCGTCCTCAATTCCTTCACGAAGACTATATGTATAAATGGGATCTCCAAAGTAATTGATATTGGAAACGTACTTTGTTTCTTTCGGCGTAGCAGTCATGCCAATCTGTGTCGAAGAGGAGAAATAATCCAGGATCTTTCTCCAGTTACTGTCCTTCTTGGCCGATCCGCGATGGCACTCATCAACGATTACAAGATCAAAGAAGTTTGGCTTGAAGAGTGCCGCCAGCCTTGAAACGGTCTCATCCTCAGACTCAGCGTCTTCATTATCCTCTCCGCCGGTAAGCTGCTGATATAAGGAAAAATACACCTCGTGAGACGTTATCGTCGATGGGTCGTCCTTGGCAAAGTTGATTTTATGAATTGTCTTCTCAAGAGGAGCAAAATCCTGTTGGATCGATTGATCAACAAGGATATTCCGATCTGCCAGATACAGTATTTTCTTCTTTAAGCCCGCCTTCAAAAGACGATACACTATCTGGAAAGCCGTATAGGTCTTCCCGGTTCCAGTTGCCATGACCAGCAGCAAACGATCCTGTCCTTTTGCAATGGCATCAACAGTCCTGTTGATGGCAATGCGCTGATAGTATCTGGGCGGATATGTATTCTGGCTGGTGTAGTAAGGCTGCCGGATGATGGCCATTTCCTCTTCGGAAATTCCCTGTCCCCCATTTCCCTCTCTCTGGTATCTGCTGATAAGCTCGTCATAGGTGGGAAACTGATCCAATGGAATCTGCTTTTCCAGTCCTGTCAGAAAATCATGTTCATAAAAAGCATCGCCGTTAGAGCTATAGGCAAACGGAACGTCCAGCATCTGCGCATATGTCATCGCCTGCTGAAGCCCGAAGGAAACTGAATGATTATTGTCTTTGGCTTCAACGATAGCTATAGGGTAATTACGCTCGACATAAAGAATATAATCTGCTTTCTTCGGCGCTTCTCTGGCAACAAGATTTCCACGCAGGTTAATTTTTCCGTCCGTGAATTGCACCTTGGTTTCCATGGTGATCTTGTTTTGCCATCCTCGGCTTACTAATGCTGGTGTAATGTAATTCAGTTTTATATCTTCTTCAGTCATTTGATGTTTGGGAAGAATCGTGCTCATATCCGATCTCCTTGTTTTGCTTCTCATAATCACCAATTATCGGAAGTTCAGGGCAGCAAATAGCCAGTCCATACGTCCTGTCGCTCCAAATACTACTTGTCTGGAACCATTTCTACAATGTCATCCAGTTTGCAGCCGAAATAATCGCATATCTTTACGAGAATATTCAGGCGTACATCTTCATTCTTGCCAAGCTTCGCCATGGCATTTGTACTGATCTTTGTTGCCCTTATCAGATCCATTTTCATCATATGGTTATCTTCAAGCAGTTTCCAAAGCTTATCGTAATTCACCTTAGACATAATGCCCTCCGCATCATCTCAGTAACGATATACACAATAATTGTACCAGAAAAGAAATAACAAATCCATTGCATTTTGAAAAACGCAAATCCACAAACCGGCAAGCGATGCCTCGTTGATCCACCAGCCTCCGGCCACTGTATCGTCACACGAGGCGCTTGCCGCTTATCGCTTGTCGGGGAAGCACCCCGGAGCCCCTTGATCATCACGCGTCACGTGATGGCTGGAAGTAGCGTAAGGCGCGGCTGCGCCACCCCTGACATGTCGTCGGCCGCATTCCAAATCGCTTTCAGCGATGCGGTCTCCTCGCGTTCCGTTCCGGAACGCTATCTCTCTCCAGAAGCATCTCAACATTCTTCTGTGCGATCGTGTACTGTTTCATCTCTTTTCTGGCCGTCCGGTACTCCTTATAAGCTTCCTTTTTCCGTTCCAGAACAGCCGCGTATTCAGCGGACAACTCTTTCATTTTCGGAATCTTTTTATCCGGCAGGGAATCAAATGTTTTCTTCGCGGCCTTGTGGATCGAGATCTCTTCCCGGTGTTCTTCGAAGAATTTTTTGCTGTAACCGGCTTTGCGGTATGCCTCATAAGCTGTCCGGGTCTTGGAATAATCCGTGATCGCCTTCTTCAATGTCCCGATCTCTTTCAGCCGCGCTTCGCAGGCTTTGATCTCGTCCGAAAGCGCATGAAAATCATCGGTCGCCTTTTCCGCCAGGGCATCCAGTTTCTCGTAAGAATCGATGTCATTCTCCTGAAGGAAAATGAGGACTTCCGCAGCCTGGGTATTGTTGAAATGCTGCGCCCAGCGCTCGTAGCCTTTTCCCTTTTTCTGCTGCAGGATCTGCTCAAAATCCTTCATAAGGCTGAACGAGAACTCCGGCTGTTTTATCACGCTGCCGGCGTCTCTGCCTCCGGATGCATTCTTCATGATTTCTTCCCGAAGCTCCGGTTCGGAATACCCGGCCCCGAGAGACCGGAAGCGAATATACCGGTCCATCTTTTTTGACCGCACAGAGACCTGTTTGCCCCGCTTGATCTCATAGCCCGCCTGCTGCAGAAGGAGCAGAAGTTCTTCAAAAGATCCGGGACGTTTTTCCATGATCTCATCCAGATCCATCCGCAGGATCTCGCGATGGGAGAGTTCTTTTTTATAGGTCGTCCGTTTGGGCCATTCTCTCCGCGGTTTCTCCTCGATGATGGAGAGACCGTGCTCCACGCAGATCGTGTCGCTGAGGCGGCGGAGGGCATAGGTGGAGAGGAAGAAATTCCGGAACTTTTTCTCCGCGGTCAGATCCACGGCATTGAACAGGATATGATTATGAACGTGCGCCCGGTCGATGTGTGTCGAGACAACAAAGGCGTGCTTCCCCTTTGTGAACCGCATCGCCAGTTCATAGCCGATCTTGTTTGCTTCTTCCGGGGAGATTTCGCTCGGTTTGAAGGCCTGGCGGATCTGATAGCCGATCACATCCGACTCGCGCTCGCTGCCGTGAGCAGACAGATATCTTCCCAGGTCCAGCATGAATTCCTGCCAGGCAAGATGCGGATCGCATTCATAGGAATCCAACAGTTTCCCTTCGTTTGTTTTTGCCGGATCCTCCGCGTAATCGATCCGGTCTTTGATGCTTGCCGCTGCTGTTTTTCCTTTGTTGATATGAAGCGGGATCAGTCGTGTCGCTGCCATGGTCACCTCCAAAAAAGAGCGCCCATTCCATCTCCCGAAAGAGTGAAATGAGCGCAGACGCGTTGTTTTTGTTTATGATGTAATCCGGTTATTTCCCGCAGTGGATCTCGATGGCTTTGCCGGCAAATACGGCCGTTCCCTCGCCGCCGAAGCGGTCGATGTTCATGGTGAAATCTCCGCCTCCGGCATACATTTTTCCGAGCCCGCTTAATATCTCATCCGTGCAGGTGTACATGTGTTCCGTGATATAATCCTGGAGCTTTTGTACCATTGTCTGGGCTTCTTCGGATGCCGGATCCGTATCGCGTATCGTGCCGAATTCCGCAAAGATATCGATCATCCCCTGATGGATCTTCAGATTATCTTCTTTCGTCCGGCCTTTGGATCTTTCCTCGTATTCCTTCCAGGCAGGCGTCGTGCCCCAGGAAGCCTTGGCCTCCCTGGCGTATTCATCTATCTTTCGCGTGTCAAATGCATCAAATGTCAATTGTTTCACCCCCATTGCTTTGATCCCGACCGCAAAGTCGATCAGGTTCTCGATGTGTTCCTTCTTCAGCTTCAGAAGCTCGATCTGCTGCTCCAGCGCCTTGCTTCTGTCGAAGCCGGGACTGTTGACGATCTGCGCGATCTCTTTCAGAGGGAATTCCAGCTCCCGGAAGAGCAGGATCTGCTGCAGCTTTTCAAGGCAGGCATTGTCGTAGAGCCTATACTCGGAATCCGTGCGTTTTGCCGGGTGCAGAAGGCCGATCTTGTCGTAATACTGCAGGGTGCGTATACTCACGCCTGTCAACTGGCTGACTTCTTTTACGGTCATCATGGCTGAAATCCTCTCTTTTCCGTCCTCGTTACTGCTACTATAAGCCATGACGCAACGTAAGGGTCAATACTTTTTATGGGTCTGCCCGTAAAATCAGGAGCGGATAAACTGCCTCATCCTGCTGCCGGCAATATCGATCGCCCCGAGCAGAAGGCCGATCAGAAGATAAAATGCCACACAGGCACCTGCAACAGCGGCCAGGATGATCAGTCCCCGCCAGTCTGCCCGCACGGCGCAGTAGATCCCGCAGCCGATCACGAATACCAGGAACGGACCTGCCAGCACGCAGCTCAGCTTTGCCAGGATCTCTATGATGATGCCGACCGTTTTCAGTGCCGCAAATGCGGGAACGGCCATGATCTTTCCGAATATCCTCATTTTCATGCGCCTCCTTCGCTTTTTCTTTATTGTAAAAAGGGCTTTCCGGCGTGACAAGTTTGTCGCCGTATGTAAATCCGGCGCAGGCTGTGCGCCGGGTGTTTTGTTGTTCCTGACCTCCGCATATCCGTCATTGTCCCTGCAGTGCGTTCAGCCGTTCCAGGATCTTTTCTGTTTTGTCATAGATCTGATCCAGCCGCTTTCGCAGGTCCCGGATATCCTCTTTATAGATGCTGCCGGTCTCATTTGCTTTCTTCGCGTACTGGTTCAGGTTGTTGCTGCACCGCCGAAGAAGAGACGTCATTTCCTTGATCTCCGGAAGGTCCAGCTGGATGCAATATCCGTCCAGTACCATTTTCCGAAGATAGGCCGCGTGGTTACGGATCCCCAGGGATTCGATCTTTTTGCACATCTGCGCGTATTCCTTATCACTCATCACAAAATGCACATGCCGGAATCTCGTTCTTGCCATCAGAGCACCGCCTCCCTTCCCGAATGATGAAAGCGGGGCTGGTCCGCGATCATTTCTGCCTTTTCCGGCTTCAGCGGCGATCTTTCCGCCTTCAGGCCTTCCTTTTCTTTAGCAAGCGCCGACAGAACGGATGGTTTCTCTGTGGTCTGTTCCTGCACTTTTTCTTTCTGCTTCTCCAGTTCTACCTCAATGCCGTCGATCATCTCGCCGGCCGTCCTGCGGATCGTATCCATGGAGGCCTTCAGCTCTTTCATATCTACGGAGCTGCTCCATCCGGCAATATACGGGAAGGAATAATCGGACGTATCCAGCATGAAATGGGCACAGACAGCGAAGGCTACGCTTTCTGCCTCGACTTCTTTGGTGTGCCTGTCCTTCAGCAGACCTTCCGCTTTCATATGATCGCGGTCATGGAGGATCGCATGGCTGACCTCATGAACGCAGGTCTTCATGGTCTGGGCCTCGCTCATGTCTTTCTGAATGACGATCTCCTTGTTCGCCGTGTGATAGTAGCCTTTTGCGCCGCCTTCGATTTCGTCGAACCGGATCGGAACCGGGGAAAGTGCCGTCATGGCCTTCATAAATGCCGGATACCCTTCCGCTGAACCTGTCAGCTCATCTACGCCGATGGTCGGGAGCGGTTCGCCTTCCGTCTGCGCAAGATCAAATACCGAGACCGGGCGAAAATACAGGCTGATCTTCTCTGTGTTCTGGGCTCCGGGGTCTCCATATGTGGGCTCGGCGCCTTGATGGTTCACGCTGCTGTGATGGTCTGTGCCGCCGTGATGGTCTGCGCTGTCGTGATCCGTCACGGTCTCAGGATCAGCCTTTTCCTTCACGGGAACCGGAGCCAGGATCGTGATCCCTTTCTCGCCTTTCTTTACCTGTCTGTGGAATTTCTGCTGCCAGGCGCCGTACCCCGCGACC
>CAZRNI010000003.1:0-33881 GCA_964601425.1 uncultured Eubacterium sp.
CCGACAAATTCCATGACTTTATTCTTGACATATCCGTTGTCAAAAACAGCCTTAATCAGCGCAAGCGCAACGTCCTGCGGGCCGACGCCCGGTACCGGCGCGCCGGTCAGATAGACGCCGACGATCCCCGGCATTGCAATATCATAGGTGCGCTCCAGCAGCTGTTTGACCAGCTCCGGACCGCCTTCTCCCATTGCCATCGTTCCCAGCGCGCCATAGCGGGTGTGGGAATCCGAACCGAGAATCATGCGTCCGCCGCCTGCGAGCATCTCGCGGGCAAACTGATGAATGACAGCCTGATGCGGCGGTACATAGACGCCGCCGTAGCGCTTCGCGCAGGAAAGGCCGAACATGTGGTCATCTTCATTAATCGTTCCGCCGACTGCACAAAGTGAGTTATGACAGTTGGTCAGAACATACGGAATCGGAAACTTCTCCAGCCCCGACGCACGCGCCGTCTGGATAATTCCGACGAATGTAATATCATGCGAGGTCAGCTTGTCAAATTTAATCTGCAGCTGCTCCATATTGCCCGAAGTGTTATGAGACGCCAGAATGCCGTAGGCAATGGTCTCCTTCTTTGCCTCCGCAGGACTGACACTTCTGCCCGCTGCGGCCTCCAGCTTTGCCGGCGCGTCCTGATCCGCCGGAATAATCATCTGTCCGCCGACCAGATAGGCACCCTGTTCGTGTAATTTCATCATCAGCCAAACTCCTTTCACCTTTGCATATTTACCGAAAATCTTATATAGTAAATACAATTCTTTGTTTTTGCTTTCAGCCAAAAACCACCTGTATCAGTATAAAACAAGTGGTACGGCTCTTGCAAGTAAGGGACATGTAATATTTGCCGTACAGACACGGAACAACAATCAGATTCGCTGCAGAGGGAATGAAATAACAATCAGATTCGCTGCGCTGGAACGACATAACATTCAGGCTGGATTCACCGCTGCCCGGAGATCCTGCATTTTGGGCGGCTGGGAGGTTCACATGAAAATCTGGGGTAAAATAATAAAAGACGGCCGTACCCTTCGTGATGTCGTCATCGAAAATCAAAAAGAAGACACCCGCACACACAAGGTGATGGATGCCCTCAATGATATCTGTTATCAGTTTGATCTGTCCCGCCCCATCTGGCTGGACGCCAATATCACACAGTTTCAGCGTCATAAAAAAACACAGTTTAAACAGGACAGCTTTATTGAATCGATCGATTTTGATTTTCTTGAGATCTCTGTGCTGGAGGAGGATACTATATACTGACATAATATCATTTTCGTGATATTATGTCGTTGCCTGTGAAGGCAGAGGCACTGCAATTGGCAGGCGGTTGGCTATCACCGACGAAAGGAGGTGATACTTATGCGAATTACTTTGCACATCGGACGGTTTACCGTGACGATCATCGTGAAAAGCAACAACCGCCACCCGGCACGGTAGCGGTTGTCATAACTTTTATGCAGCTATACTGAAGCCAACTGCCTGTTGCAGTGCTTCGTATATATTATTTATAACACGCAAATGATGTTCTGTCAACCATTTCGCATATGATACACATTGCGTGATGCTCCCCGTATCTGAGGCGTGGGACACTTGCTGAAAGTTGTACTTCAACGCATACTGCTTTTCTTATAGCATTTTGCATCCCGTCATACTTCGGCCATCGCCGCAACCATCCCCCTGACCAGATTCACACAGTGCCGGATCGCCATCTTTTCAAATGTGTCATAATCCACTGTCGCACTGTCATCTGCCTTGTCAGAGATCGCGCGCAGGATCACATACGGGATCCTGTTCAGGTACGAAGCCTGCGCGATCGCAGCGCCTTCCATCTCCGCACAGCTTCCCTGATGTATTTCCTTCAATTCCGCTTTTACGTCCTTGTCAGAGACGAAGCAGTCACCCGATACAACGCGTCCGCGATGCACACCGATCTCCGGATTGACCTCTTTGCAGACCTTTTCCGCAAGCGCGATCAGGCGCTCGTCCGCCGGGAACGCCAGCGTATCCATCCGCGGGATCTGGCCCGGCGCATACCCAAACGCCTCCACATGTACATCATACTGAAGTGCGTCGGTCGATACGACAATGTCACCGATATCGATCTTATTTTGCAGACTGCCGGCAATCCCGGTATTAATTACTGCATCGACATGATAATCATCCACAAGAATCTGCGTGCAGATACCTGCATTTACCTTGGCAATCCCGGACCGCACCACGACTACATCGCGGCCGCACAGTTTGCCCTTCAAAAAGACCATGCCGGCCTTTTCACGGGTCTGCACATCCTCCATCTCCGCCTTCAGGGCGGCCACTTCCTCTTCCATGGCACCGATGATGCCTATTAAGTTAAACATTTTTATTTCTCTCCTCTACCTGTCCCACTTGTCACACAGCGAATTAATCTGGTCTGCAAATCTTGCCAGATCTTTGTTTGCACCGCCCTCGTTATGCCGGATGACGGTAAGCAGGCGCTGGCCGGCCGCCCACAGTCTCTCGAATACGGACTGTGCTTTTCTGGCAGCAGCCTTCATCGGCTTCGCAACACGGACGCCTGCCGGTGCCTCTTCCAGCTCTCCTGTCGCAAGATTGAAGACCCAGCCGGAATACGGCGCTGCGGCCTCATAGCCGAGTTCTGTGCGCAGACGTTCTGCAAACAGTTCCGTTACAGAATCCTCACCGTGTGTTACAAATACACGTGCCGGCGGGTTTTCCGCAAATGAGGATGCCCAGCGCATCAGTCCTTCGTTGTCGGCGTGTCCGCTCAGTCCCGGCAGAGATGTAATCTCCGCCGCAACTGCGATCTGCTCGCCAAAAAGCTTGACTTCCTTAGCTCCGTCGATCAGGGCCCGGCCGAGTGTTCCGACTGCCTGGTAACCGACAAACAGAATCGTGCTGTCTTTGCGCCACAGATTATGTTTCAAATGGTGTTTGATACGTCCTGCGTCGCACATACCGCTCGCAGAGATGATGACCTTCGGCCTGTCATCCTCGTTGATTTCACGGGAATCCTCTGATGTAATCGCAATTTTAAGTCCCGGGAACCGGATCGGGTTAATTCCCTGCTCTACCAGTTTTCTCGCATCCTCGTCGAAGCAATCCATATAGTGCTTATCAAAAATCGTGGTTGCCTCGATTGCGAGCGGGCTGTCAATATGTACCAGGAAGTTATCATGACCGGTGATCAGCTTATTTTCCTTGATCAGGCGGATGAAATAAAGCATTTCCTGTGTGCGTCCCACCGCGAAGGAAGGGATGACAACATTGCCGCCCCGGTCGAATGTCCGCTGGATCACGCGCGCCAGCTCTTTTACATAGTCCGGCTGTTCTTCTCCGTGGGAACGGTCGCCGTAGGTCGACTCCATTACAACGTAGTCTGCTGATTCCAGATAGGTCGGATCATTGATCAGCGGCTGGTTCAGATTACCGATATCGCCGGAGAATACGATCTTCTTTTCGACGTCCCCCTCCTTCAGCCACAGCTCAATACTGGCTGAGCCAAGCAGGTGTCCGGCGTCAACGAAACGCGCGCAGATGCCGTCCCGCAGCTTGATATTCATATCATAGGGCTCGCCGCGCAGATGCGTCACTGCCTCCAGCGCGTCCGCCATGGTATACAGCGGCACATATTCTTCTTTGCCGAGACGTTTGCCTTTTCGGTTGCGCCACTCCGCCTCAAACTCCTGGATGTGCGCACTGTCTCGAAGCATGATGCTGCAGAGATCCGCCGTTGCTTCCGTCGCGTAAATATCGCCCCGGAATCCCTCCGCATATAACTTTGGAATCAGACCGGAGTGGTCGAAATGCGCATGCTTAAGAAGCATAAAATCCAGAACAGCCCGCTGAACCGGAATCGGCTTGTTTTCAAAATAATCGACTCCCTGCTCCATGCCGTAATCAACCAAAAAACGACAGCCTGCCGCCTCGATATAATAGCAGCTGCCTGTCACTTCATGTGTTGCGCCCAAAAATGTAATTCGCATAGCCATTCCCCGCTAATTTAAACTCGAACTAAGACAATAAAAATTATACATGAAAAGCTTCCGCTCTGCAATCGTGCCCGTTCGCCGGCGCACAACAAAGCCGCCGCACCCGTAACGGGTACGGCGGCTCCGTATCTGTGCTGTCAATTATTCGAGATTGTCTTCTCAGCGCTTAATTCCGTCTTCGAATCCGGGTTTCTTCATCGTTTAATTTTGCCTTTGAATCCGGCCTTTTTCAGTTTCTTTCTCAGTTTCTTGAACTGCTTCTTGGACATCTTCTTGACCTTGATCACAGACTTCTTGCTGAGATACTTAAACGCTTTCTTCTTGACAACTACCTGTTTTGCCTTCTTAGCCCAGATCGTGATCTTAACTTTCTTCGCTTTCGTCTTCTTCCAGGCTTTCTTCTTGATCGTCAGTTTACCCTTCTTACCGAGTTTAATCTTGATCTTCTTAACCTTGGATTTGTTGAATGCGCCTGTGTGGATCACAATGTTGATGCCGGATGGCGGTGCTACTGTCAGGGTCTTAACACGACGGCCCTTCTTGCTGTTAAACGTATTCTTAAGAATATCGATTACAGGTACCATACGTTTGGTTACCGGATCGTAGAGTTTCGAGATCTTGACGGATTTCGCCGCTTTGGACTTCGAGTTTCCTTCGATCTTGATAACCTGAGCCGTTCCATTCTTCGTGTCGTACGTGATCGTATCGTCTGTCTGAATGGTTGTGTAAGGACCGGTTACTGTCGGCGTCGGTGACGGTGACGGTGCAGGTGTCGGCGTCGGTGTTGGTGTCGGTTTCGGTGTCGGCTTCGCAGTATTTACTACGCCGGTTCCGCTTGTGATGTCTTCCTTGCCGGAAACATCTGTGATTACCGCTTTCTTTGGTCCAACACTTCCTTTGGCCTTCAGATTCAGATTCTCACCGGTAATATTTGCACCCTTCTCGTTGCCTTTGCCTGCATTTACATCACCATTGACATTCATGTTAATGTCTTTACCAGTCACGTCATCGATTGTTGTCGACTTCGTGGAGTTGACATTTACATCGCCGCCGCTGTTGATGCTAAGCTCATCGACCGCTGTGGTCAACGGTTTGTCGGTGGTACCGACATCGCCGGTTGCGGTGATATCCGCTTTCTTTGCAGTTACATTTGCAGGATCCTCACCGTCAGCTTTCTGCTCGCCGGTGATGGTTCCGTTGACATTGAGGTTCAGCTCGCCTGCTGCTGTCAGATCACCAATCTCAAGATCTTTATCGTTTGTAATCGTCGCGTTGCCTGTTCCCGGATTCTGTCCGTCACCGGAAATGGTTCCGTCGAGATGATCTACGGAGAGATCCAGCGGCTTATCGGAAGAACCGACATTGCCGTCAACGGTATTGATCTCAGCGTTTTTAGCTGTGATCGGCTTATCCGAATTCAGATCGCCGCCTGCTGTCAGCGTTACATCGCGGTCAGCTGCTGCGTTTCCGTCAGCATCCAGATCCTTGATGTTCAGATCACCCTTGTTTGCGATATTGACATCGCCAGGTGCTCCGACTGTTACGCCGCCGCCAACGTTGGTATCAAGCGGGTTCTCTTTCGTTCCGACATCTCCGCCGGCGTGGATCGTGAGATCACCTGCCGTCTCGATCGCCGGATCAGCGTTCTTAGCTTCCTCTGCCTTCTGGTCAGCTGCTGCCTGTGCCGCATCTGCTGCTGCACGAAGGTCTTCAGCTTCCTGTTTTGCTGCATCAGCGTCTGCACGGGCACCTGCTGCTGTGGCTTCAGCTGCTGCTGCTTTCTCTTCCAGATCATCTGCTGTCTGATCTGCTGCTACAGCCTTAGCCGCCGCATCTTCAGCTGCCTTGTCGGCATCTGCCGCTGTCTGCTGCTGTTCTGCGAGGTCATCCTTCAGACCGTCAATTTGAGTCTGAATCTCTGCCTTTTCTTCTTCACTCAGATCCGGATTATTATCCAGTTCATCCTGAAGTGCATCAATTGCACCCTGTGTCTCCTGAACTTTTTCCTTCGCTGCCTGGGCTTCTGCGTCAGCTGCCTCCTTGGCCGCCTCGGCTTTATCAGCTTCTTCACGAGCCTTGTCGGCTTCTTCACGGGCTTTTTCAGCTTCCGCCTCAAGACCTTCTGCTTTCTGATCCTGCAGTCTTGCGTTTTCTTTGGCAGTATCTGCCTTGTTGTCCGCATCAGCCGCAGCTTTCTGTGCGTCTGCTGCTTCCTTCAGCGCGCTGTCTTTGTTTGCGTCCGTGACATCGCCCGGCGACGTAATCACTGCTTCGCCTTCGGTTGCCTTAACATTGTCGATGGACAGGTCGCCTTCGGCTTCATTTACATAGACTGATGTGCCGGTTGCGCTAAGAGATCCCTCTTTGGTATTGCCGGATGCGGTATCAACCTGGATCGGATTTTCTTTTGTTCCGACCTGGCCGGTTCCGTTTTCGTCAGCATCAGCTGTAAGTTTTACATCATCGCCCTTGACTGTCGAATTCTGAATGTCTCCGTTTGCAAGAACGCCTGCCACATCGCCTGCTGTTACGTTTGTGTCTTTGACGCTGCCGCCTGCATCGACAGATGCGTTTCCGCCTGCTGTTACTTCTGTACCGGTGACGTTTCCGTTCGCGATTACAGATGCATTCTCGCCTGCTTCAACTTTGCTGCCTTCGGTGACATCGCCCTTCGCTTCAACAATGATACTCTTGCCTGCAGTTGCATCCTGAATGTTCATGTTTCCGGTGCCGCCTGCTGCCTCGCTGGTGTTGCTGAGCGTCAGGTTGCCTTCACTGCGTACATTCACATCTTCGTCATAATTGGTCGGAACTGCTGTGATGAACAGGTCATCTTCCGGATCATCGGAGTTGACGTTGATGTCACCCTGATCCCTGACTGTCATTTGTCCGCCTACGCTGACTTCGATCGGATCATCTTTGGTGCCGACTGCAAATCCTTCCGGATTCGCTTCCGGATCTGCGATCGTCTCGATGTTCACGTCTCCGCCGGCCTTGATATTGTCTTTACCAGCTGCCTTCTCATCGTCTGTGCGTACATCTGTCACATCACCGTTTGTGGTGAGGTTAACGTCTGTGCCGGCCTCGACGATTCCGATGCCTGTGCCGCCTTCGATCTCGTTGACGCTTACGCTGCCATTTTCTGCTTCCGCATCCAGGCGCATCGTCGCGTCATCGATATCTTTGCGTACCCAGTCGTAGGTAACGTTGGTATCAACAACCCACTTGCCGTTTTCGTCTCTGCGGACTGTCGTGCCGTTTGTCGTTGCTGTGACAACCGGCGTGGTGTCTCTCTGCTGCAGGTCAAGCGCGTCATCCGCACTGTTTCCGATGTCTTCAGAAGCCTTCAGGGAAACATTTCCGCCGAGGATGTTCTGCTCTTCGTCACCGGTTGTCATGATGCTGCCGTTTTCTACGGTAATGTTTACATTACCGCGCTCGGAGCGAATATCCTTCGCCGTCAGATCTGACGGAATCTTTGTATCTCCCTCTCCGTATCCGCCGGTAACTGTAATGTTGATGTCACCGTCGTTGAACAGATCTGTTTCGCCGGTGCTGACACCGATTTCTACATTGACCGGTTTCGCAGGTACATCGGTGTATCCGTCTGCAGCTTCTTCCGGATACGATGTCTCGCTCATCGCCTGCTCTGCAAGTGCCGCCTTTTCTTCGTCGGTCATCAGACTGTTCAGAACATCCGTGAGGGCCTTCACCGGTTCAAGGGTGCTGCCTTCCGCTGTCTGAATGTCAAGCAGGTCTTTGAGCAGTTCTGTGGTTTCTTCATCGCTGTCAGTTGCTATCAGTGCTGCCAGGATATCGTCTGCAGCTGCCATGTTGCCGTCAGCATCTTCTGCCTTAAGCATTTCATCGAGCATTGCTTTGCGCCATGCGACTTTGGCTGTCTCTGCCGGCTGGTAGCCGTCGACGATTGCCAGAATTTCTTCATCGGTCAGCTTCGTGACATCCGGTGTAATAACACCGGCGCCGTCTTTCTGTCCGATTTCATTGATTCTGTCTGCGAGAATCTGATTCAGAACTTCTTTCCAGCCTTCGTCACCATTTCCGATGATCTGTTCCGCGAGTGCTTTGTCGGCCGCGCTCGCCGGATTCTCATCTGTTCTGAGTGCCGCGAGCAGGGTGCCAATATTATCATCGGTCAGCCATTCCGGCGCCTCTGTGTTGTTCAGGAGCGCGTCTTTAAGCTCTGCGATCTTCTCATCGGTGAGTTTGCCCTCATCCGGGAGCGATTCGTTCAGTGCCGTGACCAGGGCTTCCGCGGCCGCCTCATTGGCTGCAAGGCTGCTGATCTGATCGAACTGCGTCTGTCTGTAGGTGTCTGCGTCTTCCTCTGCCGGTGTATAACCGTTGAGGATTGCCAGAATCTCTTCATCGGTCAGCTTCTTGACATCCGGTGTAATGACGCCGGCGTCGTCGGCCTTCGCGATCTCATCGATCCTGTCGGAAAGAATCTGTTTCAGTACTTCCTTCCAGCTCTCATCGCCGCTGCTGATGATCTGTTCTGTCAGATTCTTGTCAGCATCGCTTACCGGATTTTCATCCGTTCTGAACTTCTTCAGAATGGTCTGGATTTCTTCATCACTGAGGTTCTCCAGTACTGCGTCTCTGACGGTCTCGTCTGCCAGAATCTGTTTGATCTGTTCCGCGTCGAGAAGTTCCGCCCAGTCATCGCCGTATGTAGCAACAATGCGCTGTGCGATCTCTTCGTTTGTCTGGAACGGAAGGTCGCCTGTGTGCGTCTCGTCCTTAATGTGATCGAGGTGGTCGCCCGTGACGTCGTCACCCGGTTTTCCTGTCTCCGGATCCATCTCCGGCGCGGTGTATTCGTTCACCTGCGGGTTATCCGGATGATCCGCTCTTGTCAGGTTGAATCCGAGGTCGTCTGCCGTAATATGAACATCGACGTAAACGATGCCGTCTTCCGTGCCGGTCTCTGCCCAGATCACGTTTCCGTCCTCGTCGGTGTCGGGAGTCCCGTCACCGTCCGCGTCAACTGCCGCCTTCTGCGGAATCAGTTCCAGAGAATCAATGTACAGATCTCCGACGACCGGAATCTTCAGCGTGACCGCTTCCGGTATGTCTACGATCAGCCGGTTGTCCTCTGTTCCGATGCTTGCACCGGAGAGGCTGACGGATGCTGTGTCATTGGTATCACCTTCATCCAGCAGGATGAATACTCTCTGGCCGTACTCACCGCAGTCCGTACCGCCGGATATGCTGCCGTCAATGTGCGGCTCTTCGCGCATACCCAGGAGGCCGTTTGTGGCTTCGAGTGTCAGTGCGCTGCCCTTTGTGATCACATTGTAGAATGTGTTGTTTCCGCCCGCCTTGATGGAAATGCTGCTGTCAACCGCGCGGATCTCATGAACCGTGCTGTTTCCGGCTGCCTCCACATCAAGCGTGCCTTTTTCAGTTACTGCGATGTTTTCGGTCGTGAAGTCTCCGCCTGCCTTCAGAACTGCAGTGCCTCCCTGAATCTTCAGCGGTGCTTCATCAGCTTCCGTAATGCCGGATACAACCTTCGTTCCGATGATGATGCTGCCGACTGCGTCAGCCTCCCATACACCTTCTGCCGGTGTGCCGGCCGGTACGAATTCTGTATCATTCCAGGTGAATCCTTCATCTGTGCCTACGGTTACTTTGCCGATTTCAATGTTGCCCTTTCCGGTTCCGGACGCCGCACTGCCCGCCTCAAAGTGTGCGGTGCTGACGATTGTTTCGCCGGTATCAGGTTCTGTCCTGCTGCCCTCAACGAGCAGCTCTTTGATGCGGATCTCGCCCGCACCTGCTGCATCCGGGTTGTCTGTGTAGATGTAGTCAGTAATCTCTTCTGTCTCTTCATCTTTGACTGTTGTCAGCTGCTTGTTTGTTCTGAGTTCAGCATCTCCGCCGTTTACAACCGTCAGTGTGTACTGCGGCTCTTCCGCGTCTGCCGACTCGGCAAAGACGATGCTGCCGTCCTTTGTCGCCACGTCCCAGATAACCTTGTCAACGATGATGTTCTTGTCGACCGTCATGTTGCCGTTTTCGACA
The DNA here is from genome assembly GCA_964601425.1 of uncultured Eubacterium sp. GTDB lineage: Bacteria > Bacillota > Clostridia > Lachnospirales > Lachnospiraceae > CADBRN01. The sequence goes on from CAZRNI010000003.1 coordinate 10,047, forward strand.
TACATATGGGTCTCCGTCGAGATCACTTCTGTGTCGCTGTCAACGCCTTCCTGGTCAAGCTGGTTCTGCTCGTATGTTCCAAACTCCATCTCGATCGGATCCTCGTCGGTACCGATCTTTCCGGTGCTGTTGGAGTAGATTGTCAGCTTGCCGCCTGCCTTGATGTCTGTGTCATCCGGCGTGATGCCTCCGGCTGTATCTCCGTCGAGAATGGAGCCGTTCAGGTCTTTCAGGCGAATGATCACATTTCCTTTACCTTCTTCCACTGAAGGCGCGCTGATCAGTTCCGTCATGAAGTCTGTTCCGGCGTTCTTGTCCTTGGCGAGTCTCTGTGTGAACTCAGCGTCGACCGATGTCACCGTGCCGTCGGAGCCGGCCTCGATGAGGCCGTTGGGCGTGCCGCCGGCCTTAAAGATCGGCATCTGATAATAGGTGATGATGTCGCCGTCATCGTTCGCGCGGTGGTCGCTCTCGAAGTACTTCCGGCCGTTGTAGGTAACGGTCACTTCTTTGTCGGAGCCTGCCGGGGCATCGCTGCCCGCCGCAAGCGTCTTTCTGATCTTGTTGCCGTTCGTGTCGAGCTTGTAGCTGCCGTCCGCATTGCGCTCGTAGTACCAGTACTCGATCGCTCCATTGGTGCTCGTGACCTCGTCCCAGTTGTAGTGGCCTTCGCCGTTATCCTCGTAGTACCAGTAAGTACCGTTAAGGTCGACCGCGATGTGGTCGGTCAGGACCTGCGGCCGGATGACCTGGTCCTTGACGATCGTAATCACCGGGCGGGTCAGAGTATCCGCCGCCATCTGCTGGGGGATCTGTGCCGTAAGTGTCTCGATCTCAGATTCGAGGGCCGCGATGATCTCATCCTTGTTCATGCCCTCAAAGCGCTTGATCTCTTCGCTCACCCAGTACTGTTCTTCTTCTGTCAGGCCGTCGAGGTTCGCGATGTCAGCGAGCAGCCGCTCGTCATCCGCGATCGTCTTTTCCATCGCGGTCACGGCGTCGCTCTTTCCCGTCAGGCCGGAGGCGATCACATTGGTGGAGGTGTAGACCTCGCCGTCGAACTTCGAGGCGAAGATGTTCCCCGTGATCGGGTTCGTGACATCGTCATTGATCTGGACGACCAGACCGCTCTTTGTCAGGTACAGCGTATCCGTCAGCTGGTAGCACGGGATATCCTCGCTTTTTGTAACGATCGTGTTTTCCGGCAGGTCTGTCGACTGAAGCTCCACGCCCGTGATCTTGCCGATGAAGTTCATGGTCGTCGGGTCTTCCGGCGAGCCGAAGCGGAGCACAAGCTGTGACCTTGTCGGGCTGGTCGGATCAGTGTTGTAGACGACGTAGCTGTCCTTGTCGTTAAAGTCGAGCGTGCCGGTCTTGCCGTCCCTGCTGTAAGCAACATCGAAGTAATCGGTCAGCGTCCTGATGATGAGGGCCTGTGTCGTGAAGCCGGTATAGATGGCCGGCGACGGCACCGGGTTCTCATAGAGGTAGACGCCTTCCTTGTTGTCTCTGAGCTGGCGGTTGTTCATCGCCGTGAGGGCCGTCGGGTTCTCCGTATCGACCTTGTAGACGGTTCCCTTGACCAGGTGGATCCTCTTCGACACCTCAGCGAGCGCTTTGTTGTAATCCTCCCGGGTGACGTACATCTCGTACGTCTTATTGTTCTCCTCGTACTTGGCCGGACCCGGGATCTTCATCGCGAATTTCGGTCTGGTTTCGACCGTCAGGTCTGAGTAAATCACATTCAGGTACCGGGCCGTAAAGCCTGTGGACATGATCGTCCAGCCGGCGTCCGCCGACGGCCTGGTCGCGTAAACGACCGTGTCGTCCTGTATGCAGTAGAAGTATTCTGTGCCGTTGCCGGCCATCGTATACTTCATGCCGGAGTACGAGACCGCGTCAGTGCCCTCGCCGATCGTAATCGTCGCGATGGTTCCGGTCCAGTCGCCTTTGCTCACTCCTCCGACCGTCAGCCAGTAGGTGCCCTCCGCGGTGTTGGATTCCGCCAGCTTAAGGATACTGATCTCCGTCCCCCTGACCGATACGTAGAGGCCCTGATCGGCCAGCGATGCAACGACCGTCTGACCGTCGATGACAGCCGCGCCATAGCACTCATAATACAGTGTAGTACTCGCCGGCACATCGGCGTCAGGGTCAAAGGCCGGGTCGGAAGTCCTGATCAGGCGCTCCGGACAGAAGGCCGCGTTTCCGTTGCTGCCCCCGTCGACCGGAATGGAATTTCCGTCGGCAAGGAGCTTATTGACCGGCTCCTCTGTCATGAGCCTGACGTATTCTGTCAGCGTCAGGTAGCTGTTGTAGTTTGTGCTGGTAAGCTGTGTAAACGTCCAGTCACTCCAGATTTCCTCATTCGTCTCGCTGTCAAGTCCGACGAAGGTCCTGAAGCCGAAGATTCCGTAGAGTCCCTGCACCCCTGCCGCGTCAGTGCCATAGAACATCTCCTTCTGGCCGCTCAGATCTTTGTAAACGGTACCCGTGAACACCTTTCCGTGGTTAACGGTGCCGGATTGCGTCGTTGTGGTCCACGAATAGTGCTCGTCTGTCGTGCCGGCGTTCGTCCACAGACCCGGCTGCGTCACGGCGCTGCTGCCCGTTCCTGTCCTGATCTGGTACCGGCCGCCCTCGCTGCCGGTGATACTGGTCGAATCGCCCAGCGCGATCCTGACGACCGTGAGCGTTCCGTTGGTATCCTCTTTGACGTACTCGTCGTCATAGACCGCAAGCACGTCTCCGGTGTCCACATCCACGATGTACAGGTTGTAGTACTTGGTTCCGTCCGCTGTCACGTCAACGGCGTTGTTGGGCCTGTAGGCCATGGTGCCGGTCACGCCCTCGAACGTCCCGGTCAGGTTGGCATTGCCGTTCTTAAGAATGCTGAGGCCAGTGTCGTTGACGTTGTAATGTTCCGTCACCGTCACAGGCGCCGCGTGTTCGACGTTGTTCGCGTCTGTCCAGCGCTCTTCGTAACCGGTCACATTACCTTCGTCGTCGTAAAGCGGATAGATCAGGCGCTCTGTGTCGCCGAGCTTCGAGATGTAGCGGTCGAGCGTCACGTCACTCTCATAGCCGATCGACGCCGAGATCTCCTGCAGCTCGAAATACTCGATATGCAGCCTGTACTGATAGGCCTGAATCGGCAGCTCATGCCAGTTGTACTTGACCTTGCTCACGATGTAAGTGGGCTCGGTAAAGATGTACGTTCCGTCGCTGGAGTCGATATAGACCTCGTGAGAGCTCTGGACTTTGGCGTGCTTGAGCGGCTCCTTGGTGAGGGTCGCGTTCCAGTAAACATTTTTGAGTGCTCCGTAAATGTCGGATTTAGCGTAGCCGTTGGCCCACTCGAGCGTCCGGCCGAGCTTCGTCTCGATGACACGAAGCTGTTTCTCCGTGCCGTTGTCGTCGATCCAGTAAGTAAGATTGCTGCCGCTGTGCTTGACGGTCACCTTGAAGTCGCTGCCGAGGAAGTCCGTGACAACATGATCGTTGTCTTCGTTGTTGATATACAGCTTGTCTTTCTTAAGGAGCTGGACCTTGTAGTCCGCACGTCCGTTGCCCCAGAACGCCGCATCCTTCGACTGGTTGGTGCGGGGATGTCCGTCATGCGTCTCGACGTAGTAGTTGCCGTCGCTCGACTCAATCATCAGATTCTTGAACATATCCGCGTTGATCGTATCCTCCTGCGGATAGTTGTCGTTCGTCCCGTTGTGAAGCAGGGCGATCTGGTAGAAGTAGACCCGGGCGTCCGGATTGGTGTCGATATCCTTGTCGTGCGCCACGATGAAGATCTGCTTCTTTTCGGTCGTCTTGTCAAACCGGTCGAAGTTAAGCACCTGGCCGGTCAGCTTGTAGAATACTTTATTGTCCCATGTGCTGGCCGCAAGCTGCTGTGCCGCTGTCAGGCTGGCATCCGTGGCGATCAGCTCGAGCGTGTAGCGCGCGTCGTTGAAGTCCTTATCCACTATCGGATTCTCTTCAGTGCCGCCCGTCACAACGCTGTTGTCCTTCGCGATACGGATCACGATGCCGCCGGTGTTGTCGAAGAGGCCGAGGCCCTTCAGCCAAGTCGCTTTGACCGCCTTGAGGACGACCTCAAAGGCCGTGTCCGCGGCGACTTCGAGCGTGCCGTCCACGAGATTGATCGAAACGCCCTTGCCGAGGTCGATCCTGACGACCTGGTTGTTGACGTGTCCCTGCTCGTCGACGACATCGCCGTAGATGAACTGGTAGCTTCCCACGTCGGCGATCGTACCGCCCTCCTCGATACGGGAGATGTTGCCCTCCGCATCCATGTAGAAGAGTGTACCGTTCGGGAGCTCGTAAACTCCGTTTCCGGTGACCGGGTCGTAGGAGATCAGGTAGGTCTCGAGCATCTTGATGCCGGTGAGACCGTAATCGTTGGTCAGTGTAACTGTCTTGTCTTCGCCGTACTCGAGCGTGCCCGGCACCGGGATCGTCACCGATTCGACGCCGTCCGTCGTGTACAGGTCACGGCCGTTCTCCAGGTTGAGGATCACATTGCCGTTTTCGGACTTGATGTTCTTGAGATCAAGCTCCCGGTTATCGCTGGTCGTCTCGCCTTCCGGCAGGGTCTCGACTTCGATGATGCGCAGCGCCGTCAGCGTCAGATCGACATCTCCCGCTGCCGTCGCGTCGATGGAGCCGTTCTCAATGATCGGGTTGCCGTCAGCGTCCACACCGACCGGCAATTCAAAGAGCCACGCGTAGAACGGTACTTCTCCGTCAGCCGAGTCATTGCCGATCTGTGACGCGCCCTTAATGATGAGCTTGTGCGCCCACAGCGGACGAATCAGGTCGTCTTCATCTTTGGCTGTCGTAGCTGCCAGGACCGATTCATTGCTCAGCAGCCGGCCGCCGCCTCTCTCCTCGTCTGTCCACTCAAAGGTGGCCGTGCCGTTGTAGAGCGGGATGAGGCCCGTCAGTTCGACGTCGCCCGTGCCGCTGCTCGACACCGTGAGGAACGGAAGCCACGTCGTGTTCTCCGGCGTGCCCCTCCATCTCTTGTCATTGATGAAGACTCTCGGATTGACGAAGCCCTTGTTCTCAAAGGCCATGTTCTTGAGGATGACCTTCTTATCCGTGCTATTGGTGATCGTCACGCCCGGAATGACTGACTGATCGTAAACCGTGAGGCCGTCGATCGTATCCTTCTCCGCCGTGAGATCAGCGTAGCCCGGCAGGTAATTGTTCAGGTTCCTCAGGGTGACGATCTCGCCGTTGATGGTGCCCGGGTTCTCGCCCTTGACGCCGACCTGGCGGATGTGCGCCACGCCATCCTTGTCCTCATAGATATCGATGTAGATGCCCGCAGCCGCGTCACCGAGGTAAAGGGTCGGGCTGCTGTAGGTCGGTTTGCCGCTGCTTGTGGTGGTAGCGCCGCTGCCGGCCGTGTCTTTGTCAATAAAGCCGCCCGTACGCCGCTCCGAATTGATGCGGTTTTTGCTAAGATTCTCGGTGTCAACGAGGAGCGAAGCGCCCATGTAGGTGAAGCCCGCGCCGATGTCAACAGCTGTCGTCGCCGTCGTTTTGACGTTGGCAGTCGCCACGGCCTTGCCGATCGCGTCAAGCTGGACGCGCGCGTGGCTGTAAATGTTGCCATTGCTGACGTATTCAGGCTGCGTGGAGGCGATGATCTCCGCCTTGTCGTGGGCGATCAGCTTAAGCTTGCCGGTCGCGACCGAAGCGCCGATGTTGCTCGTGATCTCGTTGTCGGCATCGATGTGGCTGCCCAGGGATGCGCCCTTGGCGTAAGCCCGGATATACTCCTCGAGGGTGCCGATCTCGCCGTTGATATAGACGTAGCGGCCTTCGATCTCGGTCTCGTCTCCATCTGCCGTGCCGATCGTGATGTCGGAGTACAGGTCATTGTTGACCGTGTTCTTGACATCCGGGCGTGTGCCGAGGCCCGAGCAGTCGGACGAAGCGCGGATCGTCATGTTATTGACCGACGCGTCGCTGCGGATGTTGATGGTGTTAAAGCGGTCAAAGATCTTGACGCCGCTGCCGATCACGATGTCGAGATCGTTGTCTAGGTCGGTGACCGTGCGGATTGTGCCAAGGTCGACGACACCGCCCGTGTCGATCATCGCGCGGGTCGTGATCGTGTCGTTCTTGCCGCCCTCGTTGAGGATATTGATGTCGCCGTAATTGGCCGTCAGCGACGAGCCGTCGGCGATCGTGATCTTGCCGATGCGGTTGAGCTTATTCTTGGCATACAGAATGTCGCCCGAGAAGAAGCCGCCGCCGGCCGCGTTGGTGTACGAGTACAGCGTCGCCGAGGAGTCGTTGACAATGGAGATGCCTTCTTCGGCCTTAAGTGAGCCGTCGACATCCACCTTATTGTCGGTGTAGATCGTATTGTCGCCCATCGTGAAGTTTGCGTTGACGCCGAAGCCGATCGACATGCCGTCCGCGCTGCTTGACGCGCCCGGCTTGTCATTGGCCTTGACCGAGATGTCGCCGCCGGCCTCAATATCGACGCCGCCCTTCAGATAAGCATCTGTCTCATAGTAGCTGTTTGTCGGCATTCTGGTGATCTGGACGGTCGTCACACTGACAACCAGGCCCTTCTTGACGATCGCCTCTGCCGCGCCGGCATTCTGAGCGAGGACGCTGACATCGCCTGTCGCCTTGATGGTTCCGCCGTCAATGCCGGCCTCGACCTTCTGCGGGCTGTCCTTGGTGAAGGTAGCGTTGTCGTCGTCATCGTCCGGATCCGTTTTCTTTGTGAAGCTGCCAACGCTGGCGTCCGCCTCGGCGTACTTAAAGGTCCTCACGCCGATGTTGCCGCCGTTGATCGAGTTTGCCTTTGCGTTCGTCGCGCCCTTAGCCAGGATGTCAACATCGCCGTTGACCTCGGTGAAGCTGGCGTTCTTGATGTAGGCCTTGACCGTGTCGTTCGTGTAGGCGTTGGTGATCATACTGCCGAGCGACGCGTAGGAGACCGTAAAGGCCGTCTTTGCCGAAGCGTCGGACTTGCTGCCGGTGTCGGCCGTTACCGTCACGTCACCGCCGTCGGAGCCGGTTCCTACCTTGTAGGAGCCGCCCTCGATATAAGCTGTGTTCTGTGTCTTCGTGACAGCTTCGGCGTAGTTGAAGTCGATGGCGCCGAGCGCGAGCTTGAGGCCGTCGTCGTCGCTGCTGGAGATCGACGGGCCGGTGACCGCCGAGGCGACCGCGCCTTCCTGATTGGTGCTGTCGCGGAAGGTCGACTTGACCGTGAGATCCGTTCCGATCTCGCTCTCGATGCCGGTCATGTTAAGGTAAGCCTTCTGCTGTGCGGAAAGAGTACTGATGACCGTGTTGCAGGCCGCGTCGATCACAGAAACGGAGACCGCACCCGTGCCGACGCCGGCATCGGCCTTCACCTCGCCGCTGGCCGTGACGCTCGCGCTGCCTGTCGTTTTGACACTGCCCGTGCCCTGTACGCCTGCCGTGCTGCTGACGCCGACTGTCGCGTTCGCACTGTTGGTAGTGACTGAAGCGAGCGACAACTTCACGCCGTCCTGTGCCTGTGTCGTTTCGGCCTTAGCGTCCGCTTTGTAATCTGTGCTGACGCCGAGACTGCTTGCCGTAATGCCGCGGCAATTGGTCATTTCCGCGTCAAAGACCGCGTCGGTCTCTGCGTCGGTCACCATGAGGCCGAAGCCGAGCAGCGTCGCGCTGCTTCCGCCCTTAATGCCCGCATGGGAAACCGCGTTTCCGGAAGAGGAAACGGTAACTGCCTTGCCAGCGGTAATCTTCGCGTTGTCGGATGTCGCCTTTGACGCAAAGTTTGCCCTTGCGACAGATGTGTTGGCCTCGATGGAGATACCGGAAAGCTTGAAGCCGCTTCCGCCCTCGCCGCCGACGCCCTGCGTCGCCTCTGCCGCTATCGTATCTTTGAATGCGTCGCCTTCATTGAAGCTCGAAGTGATCGTAACCGCTCCGTTCTTCGCCGTCAGATCGACGTCGTCGATCCGAGCCGACTGCTCGCCGGTCAGGTCTGCCACAACGACGTTGATGGCAATGCTGATGCCGGATACTTCGACGGTCGGCTTAATGAAGGTTGCGTCTGCTTTGCCGGTTCCGGTCGTCTTAACAGTGACATCACCTGTGGCGGTGACATTTGCCGCCGTGCTGACTTCCTGCGCGGAACCTTCTGCTTTTGTCTTGCTCTCGATGAAGACATCTGCCGTCGGAGCTGCCTCAGCGAGCGCGATGTTGATGCCTACGCCTATCAGGCTTGCCGAGATGCCGTTTTCGGCAACTGCGGAAAGTGCTTTCGCGTTGGTATCGTAGGTGTTTTCGATATTGATATCTGCTGCTGAGATGTCTTTGCCGCCGGCATTGACGCCAGCCTCAAACTCGCCGTCCGCAAATGCCGTGACGGTTGTCAGTACCGCTGAGTAGTAGCCGAGGCTGCTGCCCTGTGATACGGTCGCGTTCGCGTAGGACTTGCTGTCCTCCGTGATCTCAAGATCGCCTGTGAGGCTGATCGCCGCGCCGTCTGTGACTGCGTGGTTCTCCGCGCGGAAGTCCGCGACTGCCACGTTTGCCGTGCCGCTCGCCCAGCTGACGCTGACGCTGTTGGTGCCGTCATTACCTGCACCGACTGCCGCGTACGCGCCGACCTTGTAATCGTCACTTTCCGGATCTGAGACGTCGTTCTTGTTGAGATCTGACTGTATGTCAAGGGAACCTGCGTTAAGGCTGATGCCCTTCACGAAGGTATCCTGTACTGTGCGGTTAATCGCTGCCGTCACATTTGCCACAATGCTGACCGCGCTCGCGGACAGGGTCGGGGTCTTGACCTCTGCCTTTGCGTGAGACTGTCCGTCAACATTGATGTCAACCGCGCCGGATGCAGTGATTGATCCGCTGCCGGAAATACCGGTATTGACCTTTGTTCCGTTGTATGCAACCGCTGTGTTCACGCCCGCGTTGATGAGCGACACCTGAACGCCGCCCGACGCCGGTGTAACAACCGCGTTTGCATCGGAGATGTAATTGTTGTCGATGGCCAGGCTGCTGATATCCCAGCTGCCTTCCGCGACTGCTTCCGCACCGAAGGTGCCTTCCGCGAAGGAGAATCCAAGCAGGACACCCGCGGTAATGAAGCCGAGGCTGACGTTGTTGATCGAAATGTCCGCCGTGGACTCTCCGCCGCCTTCGACCTTCACTGCGCCCGCGGTCAGATCCTTTACGCTGATCTTTGCAGTGTTGGTGCAGTCGGAAATGGCCGTACCCGCGCTCGACGTTACCGATGCCAGTCCGGCGCCTGCGGTGAACAGGAATGCCTTTGCCATCGTATCGCCGAATGTGAGCGCCTCGCTGCCTTTCGCCTGTTTCGTAGTTGTGTTTCCGTCGTCCTCTTCCTCGTAGGAATAATCGACGTTGAAGGTGTACCCGGTTCTGCTGCCTGCTGCCTCATTCTGTGTGGAGACAACGTTGACCGGCGCGCGTCCTGTAACGGTGCCGTCTTCCTTAACGGTCGCTGCCGTGACGGAACCCTTTGTATCGATTTCCGCTTTCTGGTCGTACTCATTGAGTGCGAGTGCCAGAGACACGTTGACCGCGAGAGCACCTGCGCCTGCACTGTAGAGTGCGGAGTACGCGCGTCCACGTCCGTTTGCGCGGACATTCAGTCCTTTCGTTTCATCTGCAACGGTGAGTTTTCCGCTGTCGCCGGTCAGTTTCGCGTAGTTCTTGCCCTGGTTGAGGGCCAGTCCGACGTTGACGTTGACCGCGACGCCGCCTGCGCCGCCGGTGATACCGAGGACAGTTGCCTGCGGGTTATTCGGTTCATCTGCCGTGCCCGCATCGATATTCATGGAGCCGACATTCATTTCGACGCCTGTCGTATCGACGATTGCCAGGTTCTCGCTGCCGATATAAGCTGTCGCCACGGAAGCGCCGACCGCTACGAGTCCGGCCGCGATGGAGGTGGAAATAACTTCCGTCTCTCCGGTGAGAACGGCCTTCACATCTGCATCTCCGGTAAGGGTTACCGGCATCTTCTGCAGGGAAGCGACGTTCCTGATGAATCCGAGTGCCAGGCCAACCAGCGCGTTGACGGAGACAACGCCGCCTGCCGCCGCGACTGCGATGACCTTGGTGTCTCCGTCAGCCTTTGCGTCGACTGCCAGAGATTTCGCCGTGATGCTGCCGGCCGCTGCAGGGCCAAGAGCGCCCGCTGCCGGGAACGGATCCGCGCCCACATAAGAGACTGCGTCCAGCTTGTTGACGACTGTCGTCACGGTAGCGTTGACGGATACACCGCCAAGTGCTACTGCGATGATCAGTGCCTCTGCTTCGCTGCTTGCGTCATGTGAAACCGCGATGGCCGCATTTTCTGCATTGATGGTGACACCCTGCTCAATACGGCTGCCCGCCTCTGTGCGGTTGATTGCTTCTGACACGCCCGCGTTGACTGCAACGCCGCCTGCCGCAATGGCCGCCGCCGCTACAGAAGCGTTCGTGTTAACATTTGTAGTTACATTAATCGCATTGATCTTATCAGCAGCTGCTGTGTCAGAGATCTTTGCGTCGCCGACGATGCCGGCATGTGCCTTGCCGTCGAAGTACGTCGTACTGACGGATGCATTGACACCGACCGCTCCGGCCGCCACACCGACGTTGATGGTCTGTACGGTGCCGAAGTCCATATTGGCTTCAACTGTTACGCTGTTCGCCTTCTCCACATCGCCGGCGAGTGTCGCCTGGACGTCGGAGAATACCATGAGCAGCGCCATGTTAACTGCTACGCCGACAGTGCCGCCTGCCGCAGCGACCGCGATCATACGGATCGTCGAAGTCTTCTTTTCTGCGGATGCTGCGCTGCTGTCATTCTTTCTGGCATCCGCCACATCGTCGTCTGCCTTCTTGTTGTTTTCCTTGACTGTGTCAATGGTCAGCGGGTTGTTTTCGCTGTCGGACGGAAGCTTGCCGATCAGTTCCTCTGTATCCTTTTCGCCGGAACCGGAGGATGCCTTGATGGTAATGTCTCCGTCTGCCTTCAGGACCGCGTTGTCATCCACGCGCGCCTGCACGTTGGAGTGAAGGACCGCTACGCTGACGCCGACGCCGACGCCCGCACCGCCGCCGACTGCCACGGTACCGGAAATTACAAGTGTGTTGAGGACGTCAGAGCTGATGACGTCAATGTCGCCGTGCGCGGTAACATTGCTGCCGCCGCCGATGACCGCGCTGACCGCATCCTTCAGATTGCCGATCGGAACCGGCGCGAATTTCGTGCCGCTGCCTTCTCCGCCTTTGGCCGTATTGTCGAACGCTGCCGTGTCATACGTCGTCGTTGCGGCGAGATAGCTGTCTGTCGCCTCGTCGTAGTAGTATTTCTGTTTGTTCTTTTCTGCTTCCGGAGCAGGTGCATCCTCTGTATCTGTATACTTCAGATATTTGCCGGAATCGTGCTGGATGTAATCCTTCTTGAAGTTTCCGTCCTTATCTTTATAGTACTGATCCTTACCTTCGATGTCATCGTCATCAAGATTCTCATTCGTGATCTTGATGTAATTACTGCCTTTCTTAATGTACAGTTCATCCTCGGTAAGCAGTGTGTAGAGATCTGCTCCTGCCGGCGCCTCATAGGAGGTGCCGCCCTGTCCGTACTCGCCGTAGTCCTCGCTGCCCGGTCTCTGACCGTCGCCTTCGAGGATCTGGCCAAACTCTGTCTCGTCCGGCTTGTACTCGATCGCCGCGTGGTTAACGCCGTTCTCCTGACTGAAGAGGGCATTCAGCTGCGCGAGCGGATCCATGGCCGTCCGGGTCAGATTATCTTCGTTGACCGTTTCTGCTGTATACGGTGTGATTGGTTTGGTCTTGTTATCACCATCGTAGAGGTAGTAATTTCCATTATACTCATAGAGGATGATATCGTCACCGCCGCTGGTTCTGTATGAGTATACCGTGTAGGTGACGCCGTCGACCGTGTGCTTGCCAAACAGCGTATCGTGAGAATCCTGCGGCATCTTGCTTCCCGCGACAACGACTGTAACAGTCGCGCCGACACCTGCTGCGCCGCCGATCGCCACAGTACCTGAAGCGTCGATAAAGTTGCGGTCTTCGTCCGCCTTTACTTCGACGTTCGCTGCTTCGATCGTGTTGTTTGTTCCGATGATGGCCGCGAGATCGCCGAGGCTCACGCTGACGAGTGCGGTGACGCCCACGCCTGCTGTGCCGCCGCCTGCGACGGTCGCGACGATCGCGATCAGATCATAATTATCAGTTGCTTTTACGTTTAGATCGCCTTCTGCGTAGATCTCGACGCTGTCGCCTGTCTTTGCGGTTGTGGACAGTTTTGTGACGATCACATCAAGTGTGCCGCCTACGCCTGCCGTGCCGCCGCCTGCGAGGCCGGCCGCGTCCGCGGTGACCAGTTCGGAGGAATCTGCCTTGATATTGACATTGCCGCCGACCTTATCGTCTGCCGCGCCGATCTTCGCGTTGTCTCTGACCTCAGCGGTGGTGTTGCCCTGGAAATAGGTAACAACTGCCACAGCCGCCACGCCGGCAGTACCGCCGGCCGCGATGCCGGCCGCAACATTGACCAGCATGTTGTCAGAGTTTGCTGTCACGTCAACATCACCGCCGGCCTTAACTGTGCCGCCGAGGGATGCTGTCGTCGTGTCGTTGTAGATCATCGCGTTGACATCGCCTGCGACGCCGGCTGTGCCGCCTGCCGCAAATCCGAGTGCCAGGAGGATCAGTTTGCTCTCGTCGTCCGCGTTGACACGGACGCCGCCGTTTGTCTCAAGTTCCGCGCTGTCGCCAACACGGGCTTCAACCGTTTTGCTGAATACCATCGTGTTGATCGTCGCGCCGACGCCTGCGTTAGAGGACGCCGCCAGCGCACCTGCGAATCCGAACAGCAGCGAGTCGTCTTCTGCATCGACTGATATGTGGTACTCCCCGTCGTCATCGCCGGAGGACTCTTCGCCGGTTCCCGCGCTGATCTGTACGCCGTCGTCTACTGTCGCCTTGACTGTGTTCTTAACGACTGTCGTCATGATCGTTCCTGCAACACCTGCCGTGCTGCCGACGCCTGCCGCGACGCCCGCGTTCACGATGGTGTCATGCGCGTTGGCTTCGATCATTACGCCTCTGCGCTTCTGCTCGCGGTTGTTTGCGGTAGTCATGCCTGTGCCGCCCGCCAGCATCTGTGCGTTCAGAACCGCGTTCTTCGCGACTCTGGATGCGACGTCGTTGTTCAGGACCAGTGTGCCGATCGTCGCGCCGACACCGACCGAGCCGCTGGCTACGGAGATGCCGCCCGCGAACATGTAGATGGCATCATCGAAGTCCGTGATCACGCCGATGGAATCACCGGCTGTGATCTTGCTCTTCTCACCGACCTTCGCGTGGATGCCATTGTTGGATACGACTACCGGAATGGTGCCGCTAAACGCATTTCCGCTCGAGCCTGCCGCCGCAAGTCCGACGACCACGTTCTTGTCTTCGCCGGCCGACTGGATCAGGACATTGCCTTCCCCGGCCGTCACGATAACGCCCTTGATCGTTTCCGGTACGTCTTCCGGCTTGTGTTCATCGCTGATCACGCCGAGGATGACGTCCGCATTGCGCTCCAGCACGTTGACCAGAATGGTCGCGCCGACTGCCGCCTTGCCTCCTCCGAAGGAGAGGGCTGCCGCAGCTTCGACCAGCATGCTGGATGTATCTGTCAGGATGTTGACATCCTTCGCCGCCTTGACCTCGGCACCGTCCTTGACCTGGACGAGTGCGTTAGTAGCGGAAACGAGAACGCCGATCGTTCCTGCCACGGTGGCACTGCTTGACGGCGGTGCCGCCGAAGCGGAGGCCAGCACATTGATCAGCTGCTCGTGGTTTTTGCTCTCAAGTGTGACGCTGCCTTCCGTACTCTCGATCTTCGCGTCTTCGCCGATGATCGTCTCCGCGTCCGCATTGTCGACCACGACCGCGATGGTGCCGCCGACCGCCACCTTGGAATTGCCGCCCGCGAAGGACAGGGAGATCAGGATCAGATCCGTATCCGCGCCGCTGATGATGGAAACATCTTCGGCTGCCGTGATCTGTGTGTTGTCTCCGACTGTCGCTTTTGCGGAGTTGTCTGCCGCAACGACGTTGATCGCGCCGCCTGCGGTCAGTGTGGACTGGTTTGATCCGGAGGCGATCGATGCCGCAACCGTTGCCACCATGATGTCCGTCGCAACTGTCGCGCGCTGGTCGTATCCGCCGCCCGTGATGTCGATTGTTCCGTTGCTGCCGACAGAGGATGTCACTTCATCCTCGTTCACCATTGCCGCGACCGTGAGGCCGACACCGAACTTGGACGGCGCCGCGCTTAAGGAGCCTGCGATGATGCGGACATTCGCGTCATCCTTCGCATTCAGGAGCATGCCCTTTGTTACGGTCTCATCTGTCCTGCGGCCGGTGAGGATGTCCATGGTGACATTGCTCTTTTCGAGCTTGCCGTTCTTCATCTCAAAGACTTTGTCTTTGCTGTCCACATAGTAGGTCTTGTTACCGACTTTGTAGACAATATACTCGACTTCTTTGATCGTCTCTGTCCCGGACTCCGGTGCGGCGCCGAATACGCCTGCCGCGAAGCCTGCATCCTCAAGTGTTCCGTTTTCGTTCTCTGTGTAGACGCCGTCGCCCATCACCAGATAACGGTTTCCGTCCGCATCCTCATAAATGGTGTATTCCGTTCCGGAGAGGCTGATGGTCACGCCGTCTCCGACTGATGCGTTAACTGTGTTGTAGAAGAACAGCAGCGCGATGGATCCTGCCACGGATACCTTGCTGTCGCTTCCGGATTCTCCGCCGCTGCCCATGATGGAGCCTGCGATCGCTTCCAGATAGTAGTTGGTGGAGGAAAGCACGTTCAGTGCATCCAGAATGCCGACTGCGTCTTCTGTTGTGACCTTGATCTCGACCGAATAGGTGGCATTCGGATCATCCTTGTCCTTGTCAAGGTTGATCATGCCTTTCTCGGCATTTTCTTTCTGGTCTGCATCCAGATCGGAAGTGTCGGTGATGAACCGGTCCAGTCCGACCGCGCTCTCGAAGTCGCTGAAATCAACGCGTGCCTTCTCGGCGAGGATCGCGAGGCTCGTGCCTGTGATCGTGATATGATCCGCAACGTTGACCTCGACCGCGTCATCTCCGCTTCCGGTCTTGACGAGATCGCCGATGTTGACATCAACTACGTCCTTCGCGTAAACGACTGCGATGGCTGCGCCGACGCCCGCGCCGGATCCCTTGGATACGCTGACTGCACCGGCACGGACTGCCAGTTTGGTCTTATCGTATGCCTGTACAGTGATGCGGCCGCCCTCGATCGTGACCGGTGCTTCTTTCGTTCCGTTGTGTACATTAACGAGTGTCTTTGCGTGATCGACCACGACCACAACGCTGCCCGCGATGGAGAACTTGCCGTCGGCTCCGCTGACTGCACCCGCGATTGCCTGTGCCGCCAGAAGGCCTTTGTACTTGCCGTCCATGTTCTGGGTCATCGTCGCCTTAAGGTCAATGTCGCCGCCTTCTTCTTCGGAGGCATCGTCCTTTTTGGACATGGCTTCCAGAGCTCCGTAAATATCCACGGTGCTCTCGTTGTTGTCCACGCTGACAGTCACGCCTGCCGCGATGGAATTGGAATTCTGTGCCAGGCTCATGGCAAGGCCGGTGCCCTTGGTCAGGAAATTGCCGCGGTTCACTGCCTCAGCCCGGATCGCCGCTGCGCTGATATCGCCCTTTACGCTCACGTTTGCCTTGTGGCCGGTGATGTTCAGGCCGACAGCTGCGGCTACCTGATACTTCTGCTCCTTTGTCTTGTTCGCGCCCTGCGCCTGCTGGTCGCCGGCCGCGTTGCCCTTATCCACACCTTCATTTGCCTTGTCTGACGGAAGATTGCTGCCCTTCTGACCGTTTCCGGTCTCCGGAGCCTTCGCGCCCTGGCTTCTCAGGACATTGGAGGAAAGGTTCGCGTTGGAATCGGTCCCTTCGCCTTCATCGCCCTTATTCTTGTTCAGTGTGTCATTGACCTTGCCGCCTGTCTCGGTGGACTTCTTCTTATTATTGTTGTTGTCTCCGCCCTGCTCGTTATTATCACTGCTGAAGTATTTTCCGGAAAGCAGATCGTTAATGGAATCCTTCGCTGCCGCCGTTCCTTTGGAGAACTTGTTGAGGTAGCGGTCGACGTCCGCGCCCATTGCTGTTGCGAGAGCGACACTGTCATCCTGGTTGAAGGTCTCTGCCGTGATGCTCGCCGCGCCTGCCGCGCTGAGGCTACCGTTCATGTCGGCCTTCACTTCGGAGTTCGTGATATTGACCGTGACGCTTGCGCCGACTGCAGTGCTCTTGCCCGCTGCAAAGGAGCTGGCCTTCGTGACAGTCTTGCCTTCCTGTTTCGCGGCGAGGTTGAAGCTCACAAGGGCGTTATCCGGATCTTCCTCGTCCGGATCGACTGTGTCCTTGCCGTTCAGGGTAATCGCTGTTCCTTCCCCGATGGATGCTTTGACCTCGTCATCGATCACCGCGACTGCTGCACCGGCGTCGAGGGAGACGTCCTTCTGGGTCTCTGTCTCTTCGGCAGATGACGTCGCACCCGCGAGCGGGTCGGTTCCCGCGACAGCGGCAGTCTGTGTTTCATGCACGGAAATCGCGCGCACATCGGTCGTTCCGGCTGTGATGTTCCGGTTTTCACCGATCGAAGCGATGACCTTCAGCTCTGCCCATGTTATGGCAAAGCCTGCGCCTGCGCCGATTGTCTTTCCGCTCTGATTCTTCTGCTGCTCTTGCTGCTGTACGTTCTGTCCGGAGGTATTTCCTTCGACCTTCACGAAGAACGCGATGATATCCGCGTTTGCTTCCGGCATGTAGAACAGATAAGTCGTTCCGCCGTTCGGATCAACGATCGAATTATCGACCGTGACGATCGCCTGCTCTCTTACCGGCTGAGTCCCGGCCTTGAAGCTCAGTATCAGCTTGTCGAGCCTGTAGCCGGCCGCGGCATTGACGATGATCGCGATACGGTCTTCGTAGCCCGCGTGCAGCTCGGCTTCCTTATAAGTATTTCCTTCTTTCTTAACATTCTGTGCGTCAAGACTCAGTACTTTTACCGTTCCGCTGACGGCTGTGCCGTCCTTCGCGTTATAAGTACTTGTGTAACTGTCGTTGTCTTCTTCAATACCGGAAATCTCCATCTTATCCTTGTCGACAGACGGGTTTTCGCCTTCACCGGTCGTCTTTCCCGAATAGACTTCCAGAATATATTTGCCGATATAGGTAATGAAGATGTCAACGATCGATTCCTTCTTGATCTTGACATTGGTCAGCAGACCGCCGGTCGTCGACAGATAGGAGGCGTCGCTGCGGTCCGAAATACGGATCTGCATCGTCGCGTCATCATCTTCGAGGATGTATGTGGCAGTCTTCTCTTTTCCGTCTTCTCCCGTGTACTTGATGATAAGCGCTTTGTCCTTGACGATATAGCCGCCCGACGGGATCGTCGTGATGGTATAGAGCCAGGACTTCTCGCCTTCTTCAAGGTTGGCGGTGTTCGCGGTGTCGTCTTTCTGCGTGATCAGCGCCGCGCCTTCGCCGGCCGTCGTGACATTGACGTTGCCCTTAAAGACGGTCCTCTTATCAACGAAGGTAATATTATAGGTAAGTTTAGATCCCTTTTTGATCTTTACGGCACGTCCGCCGAGCGTGAGCTGGATCTCGTCGCCGTCAGCGGCCGCTTCGTTGATCTCGGGAACGATGAAGGTGTTGTCGCTGAACATCGGGATCTCGATGGTTCCCGTTGTGCCGTCCTTCTTCACATAGGTAACAAATACGTTGCGGAGCTTCTTATTCTCATCCGGTGTGACGGTGACTTTTCGTCCGTCAGCGGACGCGCTTCCGCCCGCCCCGACCTTGATCGTGGCGTTCTCAATTTCAGTCAGCGTGCTGGGCTGTGTCGCGTTCTCGGCTCCGCCCGTTGTTTCATCATTTGCTCCGGCATTGAGATTTCCGTTGGCCTTGCCGCGGCTGTCCTCTGCTGCGGAAGCAGTCGTCTTTTCGACCTGCGTTCCTTCCGCGAAGACCTTCAGATCTCCCGAAACAATGATATCATTCTGTGCGCCGGCCGCCGAATCGGCGATCTCGGCCTTCGTTGTTCCGTGAATGACTGCGATGGATACAGAACCTGCGACTGCAGTCTGTTTTCCGCCGGCACCCGCGACCGCGTCAGTCTGGAACTTATGTCCGTAAGTATCTTCATTGACTTTCGCGCCCAGGCCCAGAATGCCGCTGAGCTCATCCAGAGCTGCGTTTGTCAGGGCAGCGCCCAGTGCACTGACGGCCTTCTTCAGGTTCTCTTTCAGCTTGTCGCCGATCTTGCCGGAGAAGAAGGTCTGCAGTTTGTCCGTGTCGACCAGGCCTTCGGTCAGCGTCTTTGCAACACTTTCCACAACACCGGTCAGTGTGCCCTTGATCGCTGTCTGAATGCCTTCTGCGTCAAGCGTGTTAATATCTGCAAATGTGATGCCCGTGAAACCTTCGACGGAAGCCTTTGCCGCCTCGAGTTTCTCTGTGAGGATCTTTTTCACGTCCTCAGTGACCTTCGTCCAGATATTTTTCAGGATTCCGGTCTCTTTGTTCATGAACGCGTCTTTGATCTGCGCGGTGAGCTTTTCGTTCTCCGGAACCGGCTGTCCCGGTATCGCGGGTGTAACGTAGCTCATTACGATCGGCTGTGCGATCTTGACGACATTATCCAGAATCTGTTTCTGAACTTCCTGCCAGAGCTCCGTCTTCGCATACTCGATCACGGCTGTCCTGGTATCTGTCCAGACCTTGTTCCAGAGCTCTTTCCAGCTGCCCTCTTCGATCAGGCCGAACTGAGCTTCGCCGATGATCTCCTTGACAAGGTTCTTCAGCTCTTCCTTGAGATCATTCGGAAGGCTCAGGATCTTTGCTTTCAGATTCGCCAGATTCTTCTTGACCTGCTCGAGCGGATTGTTTGAGAGCAACTCTTCCAGACCCGTTCCCTCCAGGAGCGCGTCTCTTGCATCTTCTACGGCGTCCTTGATAATATCGCCGACTTTTTCCGCGGCGCTGTCGCCGAATACATCTGAAAGTCCGGTCGCCTCGATGATGTTGTTGACCAAGCCCGTTACGGCGTCCTTGATCAGATCGCCGAGCCAGTCAGCGTCATCATCGGGATCCTCTTTCTCTTCTTCCTTTCCGTCATCATCCTTCTCGTCTTCCGGGATCAGCTTTGCCTCGACGGTAAGCTTATCCGCGGTAACAGCGGAATCACCGATGACTGCAGTGTTTTCATAATCTACGATATTGATCGCGACCGCAACGCCGACGCCGACCTTGCCGTTGGCAGCGCTGCCGTTTGCTGCGATCTCGGACTCGTTCAGGGCAAGTGACTGCACCGTGACGGCGCCTTTTTCGTCATCGTCGGAGCTGTCCGCGTCCTCTTCGTCCTCTTCGTCATCGCCCGCCGTGACGGTGATGCCGTCAGCGATCTCGGCTTTGACTTTCGTTGTCTGAATGTTCAGCGCCAGTGCGCCGGCAACTTCGATGCCGCCCTCTGTCGTGGACGCGCTCTGTCTGCTGCTGGCTTTGTTATTCAGGCCCGAGCCGGAGGTTCCGCCAGCATTAACGTGGCCCGCAAGTTTGCCGGCTCCGCCAAGCATGCCGTCAGCCTGCTTGTCGACGCCAGGCTTGTCCGAGTCTCCCGATCCGGACGAGTCCCCGTCGCCGTCGCCGGAATCACTCTTATCTCCTCCGGACGACGCTGCGCCGTTCGCGCTGGCCTTCGATGTGGACTTCGCGCGGTTCCTTGCCTTTGTCTTTACATTGACGTTTTTCGCTTTTGTGCTGCGGGACAGCTTCGCGTTCGTCGTGTCATTCAGTACGGAGATCGTGAACGCTCCGCCCACACCGACGCTGCCGCCGGATGCCGCCGCATTTGCGTCCAGCTCCCTGGTAAGATCGCTCTCGGCATTGACGTTCACGTCGCCTGCGCATACAAGCTCCGTTCCGTCATACGTTCCGATCTCTGCCAGCGTTTCCGTACCGCCGACTTCCAGTGCCAGGACCGGGGTGATGGAAATGCCGCCCGCGGATCCGGCCACTGCCTTGACTGTCGCCTTTTCTGTTGTAGAAGCGTTTACATTGACATTATCGAGTTTCTTTTCTGCCGCGGGAACGATCTTTGCGCCGTTCTCGATGAGCGCCTTTGTCTCGGTTCCGGTCACTGCGACTGCAATGCCTGCGCCTACGCCGGTGCTCTTCGCTTTCTCGCTGCCCTTGGCGTTGCCGATGGTCTCGAACTCGTTTTCGTTCTGCGCAGTTACTTCGAGATCTCCGTCAGCCAGTGTGACTTTTGCGGTATCATCGATGCGGGAGATCGATTTCACAACAGCTACGTTGACCGCGACCGCTCCGCCGATGCCGATATCGCCCGAGCTGTATCCGGCGTCCGCCTCGACGTTATGCGTCGTTTTGTTCTCTGCATTGACCTTCAGGTCTTTTGCTGCGATCTGGGCATTTTCAACAAATGCCTTGTTGTTGTTGATCAGGACTCCGACCGCGACCGAGACGCCCACGGACGTCGTGTTGCTGCCGTTCGCGCCTGATCCGCCGCCCTCCTGAACACCGGGCGTAAATGCCGCCGCGATCTCAACAAGTGCGTTTTCTCCGATCTCTCCCGGAAGAACGATCGAGTACTCGAGCGCCGTGCCCTTCACTGTAAGACTGGTCGTATTTCCACCGGCGGTAAGTGTTGCTGTGACGCTTCCCTTCTTGACCTTATAGCCATCAACCGGTGTGAGCGTGAAGCTGAACGTCTCGCCTGCGTCCGTCTTTGTGGAGGACAAAGTGATCGTTCCGTTCGTCGTGTCGGAAGCCTTTACCGTCACAGCCTTCTCGGCAATGACAGGTGTGAATGTGAACGTGCATGCGGCCGTCTCGAGATTGTACTGCGTGCTTCCGTCCAGGATACGCTTCGGGATCACGTAGGACCAGCTGCCGTCCGCGTTCTTTTTCGCTTCGAGCGCGACCGTAGTCTCATTTTCTCCGACCTTCAGAGCCATATCAACTCTGCTGATCTTCGCCCCGGCCTGGGCATCCGTCTCGTTCAGTGTGATCGTGATCGTCTGACCCGCGCCTGCGTTTGTCTGATTTACCGTAACCTTATCCTTGCCTTCGCCCGCGATGACGATGGAGTGGATCTGGTTGTAGAAATCTGCTGTGACCGTTACCGGTGCGTTCGGCATTACGAATGAGTAAGTTCCATTCTCATCCTTCAGCTCTTTTACGGTTTCCTTTCCGTCCAGTGTATACTTGACGGAGACCTTGACGATCTGTCCGCTGGCGGAAGCATTCGCGCCGACAGTGAACTTGACCGTCTTGCCTTCAATTGCCTTAGCCGGTGCTTCGCCTGCAGCCGCTTCTGCGATCGTTGCGGAATCCAGTGTGATCGTTCCGGCCTGTGCGTTCTCTGCTCCGCCCGAAAGGACAGAGAGATTAACGTCGAGCTTGTTTGCAACAA
The DNA here is from genome assembly GCA_964601425.1 of uncultured Eubacterium sp. Lineage (GTDB taxonomy): Bacteria > Bacillota > Clostridia > Lachnospirales > Lachnospiraceae > CADBRN01. The sequence goes on from CAZRNI010000003.1 coordinate 31,615, forward strand.
AGTCGGCAGAGATGACGATCTCGGAACCTTCCTTCAGATCAGTCAGTTCAGCGATCTTGAAGTACCAGTTTCCTTTGCCGCCGTCTGTCAGAGCGACTTTGGCGCTCGTGCCGTCTTTCTTTGTGTAGGTGAGATACGGACTTCCGATCACATCTTCCTGTCCTTCTTCACCCTTATTGCCGGCCTGGACCGTGTAGCCTGTCGCCGGTGTAATACCAAATGCGTAGACCGCGCTTCCGGCCTTTCCGCTCAGCAGGCTCACCTTGCCGTTCTGTGTCTGTGCGATCTTAATGGTGTTTGCGATCAGATATTCGCCTGCCACCTCGACGCCTGTCGTGAAATCGGCAAGTCTGATGCTGACCTGTGTGCCGGCCTTGATGGCAAGTCCGGAGAGGTCTACTGTGTAAGTTCCGTTAGAAGTATTCAGTGTAGCGGTGCCGGTCTTCGCCGTTCCGTCCGCATCTGTGTATGTAAAGGTTACCTTGCCCTCATCAGCGGAGAAGCTCTTTTCTGCCTCTGTGACCACCTTGAGAACAAATTTGCCTGCCGACGGATCCGACTCCGGCAGAGACGCGAGTGCCGCGCCCTTGGAGGGCTCGATGTAGACCGTGTACGGAACGACTTTCTGTTCCGCCGTCACGATCGTTGAACCGTCGGGAGTCGTGCCGCCCGGGTTCTGCTCATCGGCAGGTGTCTCATCCGGTCTGTCAACAGAAGTTCCGTCCGCAAGGACTTTTCCTTCTGCCTCACCCTTGGCTTCTACTGTGACCGTTCCTCCGGCCGTGATCTTTCCGGTCGAAGTAACAGATGCCGTATTGTTGGTAATGTTGACGCCTGCAGCCAGTGCGCCTGCGCTCTGTGCTGTGGACGCCTTGGCGGGTGTCTTCTGACTCTCGGCCTGATTAGCCGGTGTCACATCGCCAAAGGTGGCGATGAACTTGATTCCGTCGGCGGTAACGCCGTCCGGGATCACGAATTTGTATGCTCCCGTGCTGTCAGCCGTAATCGTCGTCTCGACGTTGCGGGTCTGGCTTGATCTGTAGTAATAGGCCTTTCCGTCCGGAATCGGTTCGCCCTTCTTGACGCCGGTCTGCTTTGCAAACTTCCCGTCAACGATCAGGAAATAAATCCGTCCGTCCTGGAATGTCTTCTCTGTCTCCTGCAGGTAGTGTGATTTGTAAACTGCCTTCAGATTTGTGAGAGTCTTGTCTTTGACCGGGTTCGGTGTGATCGTCACGGTACTGTTCGGATCCAGCTTCCCTGCGCTCAGGATGATCGCTCCGATCTTCTCATAGTACTTCGCGGCGTCTTCGATCGCCTCGCCGGCTTGAACTGTTGCTCTTTCAAAAGATCCGTCGTCCTTCTCTATATAATAGGAAGTTTCTTCTTCGAACTGCAGATCTTCTGTCAGTTTATAGAGGCCTTCGTTGTCATCCATTGCTGCCAGAGTGACAGCATTCTCGGAAGTAGAATCCTGCTGTTGCGTATCCTCTTCCTGCTCCTGAGAACCGGAAACAGCCTCATCGAAGAGGTCTCCGATTCCTGCGTCTGTGGCTTCTTCATCCGGTGTCGGACCGCTTTCCGTTCCCTCTTTGAATGTTACGGAAACATCGACGTCATTGTCCGGCATCACGAAGCTGTAGGAACCGTCCGCGTTCTTTGTAGGAGTGATGACGGTTTTCTGTGTCTCGCCCTTCTTCAGATAAGTGATCGTCAGGGTATCGACCATATAGCCCTTGTCCGGTGTGATTACCATGCGGACCGGATCTGCATCAATATAGTATGCCTTATCCTTCGGGATCGGATCTCCGGCCTTGACCGTGGTATCCTCTACATAGTTGCCCTTCTTGTCTAATGTGTAGTACTTGACGCCTGCTTCAAATGTCTTTGTTGTTACCGCCTCGTGTGCGTTTGCGGAAGCCGGCGCGGAAACGCTGCCGTGCTCCGTTGTTCCGACCGAGACCTTGTATGCCTTGCTGCTGACAAAATCGGCTGCCAGTCCGAGCTTGACCTTGACCCAGTTCAGTCCGGACTGTCCCAGCTTGGTCCCAATCCCTGTCAGCATCTGTTTGATCGAGCCGAGGCTGCCGTCTACGGAAGAGTTATCATCGTTCTTCTCTTCACTTCCGCTCTCTGAGCCGCCTGTGCCTGGCTTCGCGCTGACTGCGGAAGCCGCGCCCTTCAGGTTCGCCGTGGAAGTGATATTAACATCTCCGCCGGCTGTAATTGATGCTGCGTCTTTGACTTCTGCGGATACATCCTGAACT
>CAZRNI010000004.1:0-9647 GCA_964601425.1 uncultured Eubacterium sp.
ACATCTTTTTGACGAATCGGGCATGAAAAATTTGGGACACCTTTGGAACACCTGGGGGGATTGGACATCATTTTTTCCTTTATTTATGCGCTTTTTTGGTCATCCAGTCTGTTCGAGTCCCCCCTCGCTACTTTTCTGAAGTCCCGGAAAGCCTATAAATAAAGGCTTTCCGGGTTTTTTATTTTTGGGCTGAAAAAAACCGAGAATAATGAGTGACTTGCATTCATTGTACCCTGTGGCGGACAAAGCTTCTGGCATTCTTATGATACATACAAAAACTGTACGTGACAGCAGAGTTCAGGTTTGCAGAGGGGATGCAAAAGGGAACGACGGGATGGAGGTGGAATCATCATGAAGAAAATCTTTCTTGATCTTGAGATGAATGGTGTGAATCGGCAGTACAAAGAAGTTCGCCTGGAATGCAAAAGTGAAGTAATTGAATTTGGCGCTGTAAAGCTGGATGAAAACAATGTTGAGATTGCCAGGTTTCAGAGTTACGTGCGGCCGGCATATAACGAGGAAATTGAAAGAAAGATAACCCGGCTTACCGGCATTACAACAGAGCAGGTTCAGAATGCGGATGATTTTTTGGAAGTGTTTCTGCAGTTCCTGTGCTGGTGCGGTGAAGATTATGAAATTTACAGCTGGAGCGAAAATGATGAAATCCAGCTGCGGAAAGAATACAACCTCAAAGCCGGAGATGAACTGCCAGAGATCGATTACATGTTTTCCAATTGGAATGATCTGCAGGAGCAATACGGTGATCTCTTTGAATTTGCAAGACCGACGGCACTTTCAATGGCTGTTAATAATGCAGGGATCGAGTTTCGTGGGAAAATGCACAACGCACTGGACGACGCAGCGGCCACAGCAGATCTCTACAGGGAAATGATCAGCGGAAATACGATTCGAAGAATCAAAGAGGATCTGCACGAGGCAAAGAAGCCACTCGGGATCAGCCTGGGCGATTTGTTTTCGAATCTGCAGATCGCATAAACTGGCGCTGGGACTCATTGAGAAAATTTAGTGAGGACAGTAAGACATCTAGTAACAGGAGGTGGAATCATGGGCGGCTATTCAGGTAATGACTGGAATGGCGATGGAAAAAATGACTTTCTGGAAGATCTGTTCGATATGCATCTGCTTGATTCCGGCTTGAAGGATCAGGGATCCGGCTCTGGCGGGGGCTGCGGCTGTGGATTGTGGTTGTTCATCATAATAGGAATCATATCACTGTTTGTGGGATGTTAGTAAATCAGGTGGCTGGGATCATAGGATCCCAGCTATCGGTCTCTTAAGGGGGAAGAACATTTGTTTGAAAACAGCGATGTACGAAGGGAGGGGATGTTATGGGACATTTTATTGATCTGGTAAAAGAACCGGTATTTGCAGAAAATGAAACGTACAAAATCCGTAGACTGAAGGATTCGGACCGGACTGCTTTGTTCTTACTTCTTCGGGAAACCAGTCCCATCGGTCAGGTGTTTGAAATCGAAGGTGTAGAGGATATTTATTGGGAAATGATCAATACATCCGACAGCAGTATTACGTACGCAGTCATCAAGCAGACGGACCAGACGTTTCTGGGCCAGATTGTATTAAAGTCGCATCCGGAAGATGATGCAATCGAGGCAGGACTGGATATTATGCAGAAGTTTCAGAACCATGGGATTGGTTCCGAGGTCCTGAAGCTTGAGATCGGAGTGTTACAGAAACAGTTTCCGGAGACCAGAATTATTGCAAAGGCATATTCGGATAATGAGAGAAGTATCCACCTGATCCGAAAGCTGGGAGGTGTAAAGATTGCAGAGGAACCCGGTGAATATGATGCAGCTGCTGCGATTCAGGAATTGCTGCAGCAGATACCGGGAATGGAAGCTGGCACAGATCCGAAACAGTTAAAGCAAAAGAGAATAGAAGTATACGAGTTCGTGTGAACATTTGTTATCTGTAACAATGCTTTACGATCACAAAGAATAATTGTGTGAATTAAACAAAAATTGTGGTATAATGAGGCTGATGTGTGGCAAAAGTTATACGAGAGAGGGAAGGGACTTACAAAATGACAGTATCTTATAAAGGATTGTGGAAAGTTCTCCGGGAGAAAGGCCTCAAAAAGCAGAATTTGGTTGACGATCTGAAACTCAGCTCTGCAACGGTGGCAAAGATGGGAAAAGGAGAGCCGGTAGCGTTCTCTGTGATGGACAGACTCTGTGAATATTTGAATTGCGATGTAAATGAAATTATCCGACTTGAATCGAGAAAAAATGGCTGATGAGAAATTAAAAATCTTATATCTGATGCAGCTGCTTATGGACGAGACAGATCAGAAGCATCCACTGAATGCAGCGCAGATCAGTGAGCGGCTGGAGAAGCGGTATGGGCTTACCTATACCCGGAAGACGGTCTATGCGGACATCAGCCGGCTGCAGGAATACGGGCTGCAGATTGAGCAACTCAAAGGCGGCAGCTTCGGCTATTTTATTAAAGACCGTACTTTCACGCTGCCGGAGCTGAAGCTGCTGGTCGACGCAGTACAGTCTTCAAAATTCATTACGAAGAAGAAATCCGAGGAACTGATCAGCAAACTGGAACAGCTGACCAGCAAAGAAAACGGAAAGCAGCTGCAGCGTCAGGTCTATATCTATAACCGCATTAAAACAGACAATGATGCGATTTACAAAAATGTAGATACGATCCACGCAGCAATCCGGGACAACCATCAGATCTGCTTCAAATACTGCGAGTGGAATATAAAGAAAGAGCTGGTCCGCAAAAAGAACGGTGCGGATTATATTGTGTCGCCCTGGTCCCTGACATGGGATGATGAGAACTATTACCTCGTCGGATATGATGCAGAAGCAGCTCTCATCAAACACTACCGCGTGGACAAAATGCAGGAAATCGAAGAGTGGGAGGATGTACGCCTCGGGCGGGAACACTTCCAGAACTTCGATCTGGCTGCATTTGCCCGGAAGACATTCGGCATGTTTACCGGGGAAGAGCGCAGCCTGACGCTGGAATGTGACAATGAATTCGTTGGCGTTATCATTGATCGATTTGGAACCGATGTCATGATCATACCACATGGAGCCGATCAGTTTCATGTCAGTGTGAATGTCGCGGTCAGTCCGCAGTTCTTCGGGTGGCTGACCGGGATCGGGAAAGGGATTCGGATCGTGAGGCCTGCGGAAGTGAGAGAGCAGTATAAAGCATACTTGATGGAGATACTTGATGAAGATATTTGACAACGTTACGGAAATCGTCAGAGATGATATGGCACAAACAATTAAGAAAGGCAGCAAGGTATCAATTGCAGCTGCCTGTTTCTCTATGTATGCCTATAATGAGCTGAAAAAACAGCTTGAATCCATAGATGAGCTTCGTTTTATTTTTACATCTCCTACCTTTATCACAGAAAGAGCAGAGAAAGAGAAGCGAGAGTTCTACATTCCGCGGCTTACACGCGAGCAGAGTCTTTATGGGACAGAGTTTGAAATCAAACTCCGCAATGAGATGACACAAAAAGCCATAGCGCAGGAATGTGCTGACTGGATCCGTAATAAGGTACGTTTTAAATCGAATACTACTGGCGAAAATATGGGTGGCTTTATGACGGTCAGCTCAAAAACGGAAGAAGCTGCATATATGCCGCTGAACGGTTTTACAACAATTGATATTGGCTGTGAACGCGGAAATAACAGCTACAACATGGTCAATCGGATGGAGGCACCGTTTTCGACACAGTATATCCAGCTGTTTGATTCTCTGTGGAACGATAGAAATAAGCTGGAAGATGTGACAGATGTAATTATCGATAATATAACAACTGCATACAATGAAAATTCTCCGGAATTTATATATTTTATGCTGCTCTATAACGTTTTCAGTGAGTTCTTGGATGATCTGTCTGAAGATGTTCTTCCGAATGAAGCTACCGGCTTCAAGCAGAGCAAAATCTGGAGTATGCTGTACGATTTCCAGAAGGATGCAGTACTGGCGATTATCAATAAACTGGAAAAATATAATGGCTGTATTCTGGCTGATAGTGTTGGTCTCGGTAAGACATTTACGGCGCTTGCAGTTATTAAATACTATGAAAATAGGAATAAAACAGTGCTGGTTCTGTGTCCGAAAAAGCTTTCAGAGAACTGGAATACATATAAAGACAATTATGTGAATAATCCCATCGCCTCTGACCGGTTGAATTATGATGTGTTGTTCCATACGGATCTGTCGAGAAAAGGCGGTGTATCAAACGGACTGGATCTGGATCGCCTTAACTGGGGCAATTATGACTTAATTGTAATTGATGAGTCTCATAATTTCCGAAACGGCGGAGAACTTTCCGGAGAAGAAGGAAAAGAGAATCGTTATCTCAGACTCATGAATAAAGTTATCAGAGCCGGTGTAAAAACAAAGGTTCTGATGCTTTCTGCTACGCCGGTAAACAATCGGTTTAATGATTTAAAGAATCAGCTGGCAATCGCTTATGAGGGTAATTCAGAATATATAAATGACAAATTAGATACCAGAAAACCGATTGATGAAATATTCCGCCAGGCGCAGAAAGCTTTTAATGCATGGAGCAAGCTGAAACCGGAAGCACGAACAACAGAAGCGCTTCTGCGAACACTGGACTTTGATTTCTTTGAGGTGCTGGACAGTGTTACAATTGCGCGATCCCGCAGGCATATTGAAAAGTATTACGATACTACTGAAATAGGCCAGTTTCCGCAGCGTCTGAAACCGATATCGCTCAGACCTGGTATGACAGATTTGAACAGTGCGATTAACTATAACCAGATCTATGAGCAACTGATGCTTTTGACGCTATGTATCTATACGCCTTCAAACTATATTTTCCCCAGCAAGCTATCGAAATACATAGATATCACACACAACAAGGGGAATAATCTGACACAGCGAGGCCGTGAGCAGGGTATCCAGCGCCTGATGAGTATCAACTTGCTGAAGCGCCTGGAAAGTTCGGTATATTCGTTTAATCTGACATTGAGCCGGATTCTGGAACTTATTAAAGGGACGATAAAAACCATTGATATGTTTGAGAAAAACGGTGGTAATGTCAGCCTGGATTTGTATGATGCTTCCGAAAATGATTTTGATATGGAAGACAGTAATACAGACTTCTTTACGGTTGGTAAGAAGGTAAAGATCGACCTTGCTGACATGGACTACAAGACTTGGAGAATAGAGCTGGAGCAGGATGCAGATACTCTGGAGCTTCTGACCCTGATGATCGCTGACATTACTCCGGAGCACGACTTGAAGCTGCAGACGTTATTAAATCTACTGGATGAAAAAATGCGCCAGCCGATTAATGAGGGTAATAAGAAAGTCCTGATCTTCTCAGCCTTCTCGGACACTGCTGAGTATCTCTATGATCAGGTCAGTAAATACATAAAGAGTAAATACGGCCTTGATACAGCTGTTATTACCGGAACAATTGATGGCCGGACAACGGTCAAGGGATTAAAGGCAACGCTGAATAATGTGCTGACCTGCTTCTCGCCAATATCTAAGAGCCGTGACGTCCTCATGCCGGGAAGTATTACAGAGATTGATGTTCTCATAGCAACGGACTGTATTTCGGAAGGTCAGAACCTGCAGGACTGTGATTATCTGGTGAACTACGATATTCACTGGAATCCGGTGCGTATCATTCAGAGGTTTGGCCGTGTTGACCGTATCGGCAGCAGAAATCAGTATATTCAGCTGGTAAACTTCTGGCCGGATATGACACTGGACGACTATATCAATCTGAAGTCTCGTGTTGAGACAAGGATGAAGATATCCGTCATGACTTCTACCGGTGATGATGACCTGATCAATCCGGAAGAGAAGGGCGATCTAGAATACAGAAAGCAGCAGCTGAAGCGGCTACAGGAAGAGGTCGTAGATATTGAAGATATGTCCTCCGGCATCTCCATCATGGATCTGGGATTGAATGAGTTCCGGTTGGATCTTCTGGAGTATATCAAGACACATGACAATCTTGATAAAAAGCCGAAAGGCCTGCATGCTGTTGTACCTGCAGACAATGAAAATCCGGAAGGTGTGATCTTCGTTCTGAAAAATATAAATAACAGCATCAACATCGATAACCAAAACCGCATACACCCGTTTTATATGGTCTACATTGGGATCGACGGAGATATCGTGTGCGATTACCTGAATCCGAAAAAGCTGCTGGATACAGTACGTTTACTGTGCCGTGGTAAAAAGGAACCGGTACTTTCTCTTTGCAGAAAGTTTAATGCCGAAACGGATGATGGCCGTAACATGCAGGAAGTATCAGAACTGTTGAATGACGCAATCAATTCCATCATCGACGTGAAGGAAGACAGTGATATTGACAGCTTGTTCTCTGCAGGAGGCACATCGGCGCTGATGTCTGAGATCAGTGGACTGGATGATTTCGAGTTGATCTGCTTCCTCGTAGTACGGTCCTAGAGTAGGCTCCAGGACTGACGCGGTATTCGTCAAATAAATATGCAAGCAATTATTTGACTCATTACTAACGCGCAAATAAGGAGGTGCTGCCGGTGCTGGGATTACCCAAGAGCACGGAGTTCAATAAGCGAATTCCAAAACAGAAATTCTATGAAAATCTATTGGTAACGCCTGCTTTGAAGCGAGTGTTCATTGACCAGATAAAAGTCATCTATTGGAGAAATAAGGTGGCAGCAACCACGATGAATCTGGCCGCAGGTGATACAGTCACAGAGGTGGAGGTGTTCGAGGTCAGGCTCGCCTCTCCACAGCTGGATATATCAGTTCTTCGCCAGATAGATAAAGAGATCCCGTACCATATTCTATTTCTTCTGGAGTATGAAGGAAAGTACCAAGTATGGACTGCTTATAAAGAGTCTGCTGCATCTGGAAACAGTTTCTTCAAGGTTGGAACGTACTATCATACCGAATGGCTTTTTGAAAAAGAGCTGCCGCTGAAGGTGGATGGCCTGAATATTGACACCGTATACGAAAACTTCGTGCGGCAGATCGCTGGAGATGCCCTGCAGGCTGGTGGCGCAGAATCACTGAAAGAGTCCGTGGAACGTGATGCCCACAGGCAGGAATTGCAAAAGCAAATAGCGGCGCTTCAGGTGAAGGTACGGAAAGAAAAACAGTTGAATAAGCAGGTGCAACTGAATACCGAGTTGAAGAAACTGAAAAAGGAGTTTGAGCAGTTAAAATGAATAAGAAAATGAGCTTGTCAGAAATGATCACATATTCGACTGTTTTAATAAAGTGTCAGTATAGTGACGGAACAGCAGGAAGTGGAACGGGATTTATTATTAACCTATGTCAGGATATGAAAAATAAAACATGTGTTCCCGTACTGATTACAAATAATCACGTTGTAGAGAATAGCATAAAGACTGTATTTGAATTCTGTAAAGCGGATGATCAGGGCGATCCAATCGATACAGAACCGTTTTCATTTACCTATGAGGGAAATGCTTGGATTCATCATCCTAATAAAGATGTTGACTTAAGATGTCTGTTTTTGGCAGAAGCCTTAACTCAGTTAGAAAAAGCCAATATTAGAATATTCTTTTTACCGCTGGAGACAAATATGATTCCGAGCGCAAAGCAGTTGAGTCAGCTATCTGCTATGGAAGATGTAGTAATGATTGGATATCCTATTGGACTTTCTGATACGTATAATCATAAGCCTATAATTCGTAGGGGGATTACATCCAGTCATCCAAATAAAGATTATCAAGGGAAAAAAGAAATCCTGCTTGATATGGCATGTTACCCTGGCTCCAGTGGATCGCCAGTTTTTATCCTTAATCAAGGAGCATTTACTACTCCAGAAGGCATTTCGGTTGGAAATAGAATTATGTTGCTGGGTGTTTTATACGGTGGTCACGAGTTTGATGCAAAGGGTGTACTTCAGTTTGCAAGTCTCCCTAATGTTCCATCTCCAGTAATTCGGATTCCGATAAATCTGGGAATAATGATAAAGTCTGAGAGAATACTGGAATTTGAGGATATGATCAAATCGCTTAATGGAGGAACACAATAATGGAAAAAATGAGAATGGAAACGCCAGACCTGACAGCGGCGAATGTTGAGAAAATCGGTGCGTTGTTCCCTAATTGCATTTCGGAAACGATGGACGAGAACGGAGAGTTGAAGAAGGCTATCAACTTTGATCTGCTTCGTCAGATGCTGTCTGCCGATGTGGTGGAAGGTGATGAAGCATACGAGTTTTCGTGGGTGGGCAAGAAGGCCGCCATTGTGGAAGCTAACAAGCCTATCCGCAAAACGTTGCGCCCTTGTCCTGAAGAAAGTGTGGATTGGGATACGACAGAGAATCTTTACATCGAAGGCGATAATCTGGATGTTTTGAAACTTTTGCAGGAAAGTTATCTTGGAAGAATTAAAATGATTTATATTGATCCTCCATATAACACGGGGAATGATTTCCTGTATGAGGATGATTATAAATTAGCATATTCTGAATATGAACTTGATATTGGGGCAGTGGATGAAACTGGAGATCGAATGTTCAAGAATACGGATTCTAATGGCCGTTTTCATTCTGATTGGTGTTCCATGCTTTATCCTCGTTTATTGCTCGCACGAAATGTTCTATCGGATGATGGCCTGATTTTCATTTCTATCGATGAACATGAGTCGCATAATTTGAGAAATATCTGTGATGAGATATTCGGGGCTCAAAACTTTGTTTCCAATATCGTATGGGAAAAACGTTATACGCGAAGCAATAACGCAAAGCGTTTTACAACGCTTACTGAGCCAGTCCTATGCTACGCGAAGAATATTAATGCCATTGCGACTATCAAAGAAAAACGTAATGAGAAAGCTGATTCAATCTACTCGAACCCAGATAATGATCCCCGAGGTGTATGGACCAGCGTATCTTATGTGAATCCAGCGACAAGAGATCAAAGACCGAATTTAGTTTATCCACTAATAAATCCTTATACTGGTCAATCAGTTGAACACCCAACGAATGCTTGGAAATATGAAAGGGCAACATATGAGCAACACGTTAAGGAAAACAAGTTGTATTGGGGGAAAAATGGAGAAAACACATATCCAAGGCTGAAAAAATTCCTGACAGAAATGGATGGTGGAATGGTTCCCGTTGATTTGTGGAGATATGAGGACTCTGGAAGTACTGATTTAGCAACAAAGGATCTTGAGGCACTTTTAGGGAGAAAAATCTTTGATTTTCCAAAGCCAAAAGAACTGATTATTAGGATTATTTCGCTTTTGGTTAATGGGGATGAAGGAAAGGACAATATTATCCTTGATTTCTTTTCTGGTAGTGCAACTACTGCCCATGCAGTTATGCAGTTAAATGCTACAGATGGCGGCCGTAGAAAATACATTCTGGTGCAGGTCCCAGAGGCGTGTTCAGAAAACAGTGAAGCACAGAAGGCTGGCTATAAAACAATATGTGATGTCGGTGAAGAACGCATTCGCCGAGCTGGGGCCAAGATTAAAGAAGAAAGTCCTTTGACCACACAGGATCTAGATACAGGCTTCCGCGTCTTTAAGCTGGACGAAAGTAACATGAACGATGTGTATTACGCTGCAGGCGACTACACGCAGGATTTGTTGACCATGCTTGAGTCTAATGTGAA
>CAZRNI010000004.1:9657-30425 GCA_964601425.1 uncultured Eubacterium sp.
GATCTGGATCTTCTCTTTGGCTGTTTGCTTGAATGGGGACTCCCTCTTTCCATGCCGTATAAGTCTGAAAAGATCGAAGGCTGTACCGTTCATACTTATAACGACGGCGACCTGATTGCTTGCTTCGATGAGAGTATTCCTGATACGGTGATCAAGGAAATCGCAAAGCGTCAGCCACTCCGTGTCGTTTTTCGTGACAGCAGCTTCAATAGCAGTCCTGCTAAGATCAATGTTGGTGAAATCTTTAAGATGCTGGCACCGGACACAGGGGTAAAAGTGATTTGAGGAAACTGATATGGCTAACCTAACATATCGAGAAAAATCTGTTTTAGAAGAATTATTCGGAATGGCTTCAGGGTATGTCATGGATTTTTCGAATGCATCTTTTTCCAGGTTTATTGGAGAAGTAATTAACATAGATGTATATGACGGTCCTGGCTATGAAGAATACTCATCCAAGGCTAATAAATTGCGTCAGATATGGAACGAAGAGCCAGATAACGTTGTTGGTACGTTGATTGAAGCGTTACTATCATACTTTGAAGATATACGGCTTCGACAGGACAAATTGACAGATTATGAGCGTAAGAAGATTGATGAAATGCGCTTAGTTGCCACTCGGTTAAAAGGAAGTTCTCCGCGTATTGAGCTTCCGAGTAAACAGGAGGACTCTCTTCAAACCTTGCTGGAAGATATAAATAATGCATTAGCAAGGAATAAGCCAGAGTTGGTTCTTGATAGGCTTCATACTTTTTCAACAAAACTTCTCCGTCAGATTTGCGCTGATAACGATATTAAAGTGACGGATGATAAAGGAGCAAACCTTCCACTACATAGTTTGGCAGGAATGCTTCGGAAGAAATATGAACAGGACGAACTGTTTCAATCGTCATTCACTCTGACTGCACTTCAAAATAGTATTTCGCTGTTCGATAAGTATAACTCTGTACGCAATAATCAGAGCTATGCTCATGACAATGAGATACTAGACACGATGGAGGCAGAATTTGCAGTGCGAATAATGGCTGATCTGTTGTCTTTCATTGATAAAGCAGAGTCTTACAGAAAGAAGGTTCAGAAAATAAAAAATCAACGAACCTTTTTTGACGAAGAAGTCCTGTTCTAAGGAGAAGAAATTATGAGAATACAGTACAAGCATCAGAAATTCCAGTCAGATGCCGCAAAGGCTGTGGTGGATGTTTTTGCAGGTCAACCCTATTTGACGCCTACATACATGATGGATCGCGGCGTTGGCTATTATCAGACCACATTTACGGAAGATCATGACTTTACGGGCTGGAGTAATCAGCGCATTATTCCGGAATTAAATGATCAGATAATTCTTGATCATTTGCAAAAGATTCAGCGGTCTAATCAAATAGCGCCATCTTCAAAACTGGAAGGCCGCGCCGATGGCTATAACCTGACCATTGAGATGGAGACAGGTGTCGGCAAGACATATACTTACATCAAAACTATGTATGAACTGAATCGCGCTTATGGATGGAGCAAGTTCATTATAGTGGTTCCCAGTATCGCTATCCGCGAGGGTGTATATAAATCGTTTGAGATGACGCAAGAACATTTTTCCGAGGAATATGGGAAAAAGATCCGCTATTTTATATACAATTCTTCGCAGCTGACGGAGATCGACAGATTTGCATCGGATAGCTCTATTAATGCTATGATTATTAATTCCCAGGCATTTAATGCCCGGGGGAAGGATGCCCGTCGGATTTATATGAAATTGGACGAGTTCCGTTCACGCAGGCCTATTGATATCATCGCAAAGACTAATCCGATCCTTATTATTGATGAACCGCAGTCTGTCGAAGGAAAGCAGACGAAAGAACGGTTAAAAGAGTTTAATCCGTTATTGACGCTTCGTTATTCTGCCACACATAAATCAGATAGTATTTATAACATGGTGTATCGTTTGGATGCTATGGAAGCATACAACAAACATCTTGTTAAAAAAATAGCCGTTAAAGGAATTACAGAATCTGGGAGTACTGCGACCAACAGCTATATTTATCTTGAAAGTATAAATCTGTCAAAACATGATCCGACTGCAACAATACAGTTTGATGTAAGACAGGCAAATGGTATTAAAAAGAAAAGCAGAATCATTAATATCGGAGATGATTTGTATGCTTATTCAAACGGGCTGCCTGAATATAGCAATAAATATGTGGTCAAATCTATAGATGGCCGCGATGATTCTGTAGAGTTTTTAAATGGAATAAAAATATATGCAGGCGATGTCATTGGAAAAGTCGATGAAGATCAGCTTCGGCGTATACAGATAAGAGAAACGATCCTTTCTCATATCCAAAGAGAACGGCAGTTGTTTCATAAAGGTATTAAAGTATTAAGTTTGTTTTTCATCGATGAAGTTGCAAATTATCGGGAATATGATGCAGCAAATCAACCGGTTAACGGAAAATATGCTGTTATGTTCGAAGAAGAATATGCAGATATCGTTGAAAACCTTCAGCTTTCTATTGGTGAAGATGGCTACATTCAATATCTCAATAGTATTGAACCATCCAAAACACATGCCGGATATTTTTCTGTAGATGGCAAGGGAAAGATGATCAATAGTAAGCTGAAGAGAAAGGAAACAACATCCGATGATGTCAGTGCATATGAGCTGATTATGAAAAACAAGGAGTTGTTATTGGATCGCGACCCCAAACGATCACCGGTAAGATTTATTTTTTCTCATTCCGCACTTCGTGAGGGTTGGGATAATCCTAATGTCTTCCAGATATGCACGTTAAAACAAAGTTCTAGCGATGTTCGAAAGCGTCAAGAAGTGGGGCGAGGTCTGCGTTTGTGCGTCAACCAAGATGGCGAGCGTATGGATGCCAATGCCCTAGGAAATGATGTGCATAATGTAAATGTTTTGACAGTTATTGCCAGTGAAAGTTATGACTCATTTGCTAGAGGATTACAGACAGAAATGGCAGAAGCAATTGTGGATCGTCCAAGAGCGGTTACTCTTGATCTGTTTATCGGGAAAATAATTAAAGATCATAAAGGGAATGAACGTGTTATAGATCAAGATACAGCAACTGCAATCATCTATGACATGATATCTAATAAGTATATTGATAAGAAGGGTAACCTGACTGACAAATATTATGAGGATAAAGTAAATGGTGAATTAGAAGTTGCTGAAGAGGTGGCGGATGCGGCAGCATCTGTTATTGAGATAGTAGATTCGGTATATGATCCGAAAAGCATACAACCGGAAAATGCGCGCAGCAATAATGTGGAACTTCAGGTTGATGAAGAGAAACTTGCCATGCCGGAATTTAAAGAACTGTGGGATCGGATTAATGCAAAATCAGTTTATGTGGTTGATTTTGATACAGAAGAATTAATAAAGAAATCTATAAGTGCTCTGGACAGCAAATTAAAAGTTCCCAAAATCTATTATCAGGTAGAAACAGGTTCCTTAAACGAGATCAAGTCGAAAAGTGATTTGATCAACGGAACAGGATTCGTAAAAGAAGAGGCTGGAAATTATGCAATGCGAGCATCTGTCAGTTCAAATGTAAGATATGATCTGATAGGTGAAATTGTTGAAGAAACCAAACTGACACGTAAAGATATTGCAGCTATTTTGCGAGGAATTTCGCCGGTTGTATTTGATCAGTTTAAAAACAATCCGGAGGAGTTTATCAGAAAAGCATCCGCACTAATAAATGATCAGAAGGCAACTGCCATTATAGAACATATAACATATGATGTGTTGGATGATCATTATGGAATGGACATTTTTACTGATCCGACGATCAGAGGAAAACTGGATGTCAATGCTATGAAAACAAAGAAGCATTTGTATGATCATCTTGTTTATGATTCTAAAAATGAGCACGATTTTGCAACTGAGCTGGATATTAATAAAGATGTAGCAGTATATGTGAAGCTGCCAGATGGCTTTTATATTTCGACACCGGTGGGGAAATACAATCCAGATTGGGCGATAGCGTTTTACAAAGATCATGTAAAGCATATTTACTTTGTTGCTGAGACAAAGGGAACCTTAGATACGCTTATTATGAAGGATCATACATCTACGCCGGAGAAGGCAAAGATACATTGTGCGAGAGAGCACTTCAAGGCCATCTCTAATGGCAATGTTGTATATGACGTAGTGGACAGCTATAAGTCGCTGATGGAAAAAGTCATGAAGTAAAAAACTATATCTTGTCATTTACAGCGGTCTTCAATTAGTAAAACATACGACTTATAACGGAGATTTACGTATGTCAAGGTTAAAAGATAAATATATGAATGCATCCAAACAATTTCCTGCCAGTTATCAGGAAACACAGGTTCCGGCGCAGGTGGTTCCGGATGCTCTGTCACTGTTTGATGAGCAGTTTTCGATCAAAGATCTACAGAAGGCAATAAGCAGAGATGAGCGATCAGCAGATTCGATTATGACATCCATCCGTAAAGCTGTGAAAGAGGCAGCGGGTCGTGCTTCAGAAGAAGAACAAGAGCCCAGATATATTGTTGATTTTGATGAGGCAACAAAGCAAAAGCTTGCCGCTGGTGAAATCAAGCTGGACACACGAAGCACTGGTGAGATTTATGCACAGTTGCGTGATCAGAACGGACATTATGGAAAGAAACTGCCGATTAAAGAGGAATTGCTTGAGCAGGATGTAAGCATGGAAGATGTTGAACTGGTTCTGCAAATGGATGTGATCAGGGATCAATTGAAGGACATTATTTCCGCGTTGAGCTCAATAGAAGGACAAATCACAGAAGTGATTCGTGGCCAGCAAAATGATCGCCTTGGACTTTTCTACAGCGGATTGAGTCTATATATGGAGGCCAGAGTCATCGGTGACGAAGCATTAAAGAAACAGATAACGGCACAGGCATTGAAGTCACTGAGCGATGCGAATGCGCAGATGATTCAGGAAATCAGGACAAGTGTAGAGTATCTGGCTAATGAGGAATACCGTCATTCAAGGCGAAGTCTTGAAAAGATAGATGAGCATTTATCAATCATTCATCAGTGCTACGACATAGTATATCGAGCAGCATTCCTGAAAGCAGCGATTTATCATGAGAACAAAGAGATACCAGCTATGTTAGCGGCAATTGATGAATACGGCCGTTTTGTAGATAAAATGGTTGTTCCAGTTGCCGGAAAACTCACAGAACTGGACAGGGAGAGTCAGTTTATTGAGGCAGGCACGTGGGGGAAAATCTGCAATACGCTGAAAGGATGCAGAGAATTAAAAGAACAGATTACAAAGAAGCACACATATTATATTACTGCTGAGGAGGTTTGATATGGCAGCAAATATAGATAAAAGGAAAAAAGGATGTCCAAACGAATCTTGTGAAAGAAACCAGAAGAAGATTAAGCTGGCTGCCACAGAAAAATACTGTCCTAAGTGCGGAACAAGACTCCGGTTTGTGTGTGCAAAATGCTTTAGTGAGATAGAAGATAGAGGAGCGGGACATAAAATTTGTGAGCGCTGTGAACAGGAGTTACGAGACAAAAGAGCTGATGCTGCTGATAAAGCGTTAAAAGCAGGGAAAAAGATCGCCGGTGTGGCAGCGCCGGTGGTTGCCGGAGTAGCCGGAACAGTTATGAAGAAGGGGCAGAAGGTGGCAGCGGATAAAGCGATGGAAGTCATTGGAAAAGTTGGGAAGGTAATTATTAAGAAATAATATTTGATTAATAAAATTCACTGGAGATGTAGATAATGCCAGAACTTACAGGCCAGCAAGTCATGGATCGCCGATCAAAAGCAAGAGGTACAATTATCTCAATCGATAACGATGTGATGAAAGTAGAATTTGTTGATCGAGTGGTTAATTATCAGTATCCGAATGCTTTTATAGATGTACTGATTTTGAAAGACAGAGATCTGCAGGAGCAGATGGAAAAGAAAGGAATCTCAGCCAGCTTTACTTCTTTTAAAAAGCGGTTTTCTTTGGCTGTCAAGTCAGAAGTAACATATCTTCAGGAAACTGGCGGTAAGCGGTATCGTATTATTGATGGTGAGAGGATTCACACAGGTACAGATCGGAATTCCTATGTGTATAGTTTTGACACAGATGCTGAACTACATTTTCCGGACGGTACAACGGTAAAACTCTGGCATCCTGACTGGATTGTACCGGCATATGTTGTAGCATGCGAAGAATTTTCTATTGTTTTAAGGACATCTGAAAACATCGGGGAGAAGATAGAAAGTGTGGAGATGAGCGCTGAACCATGGGCGTTAATGGAAGCGCTTATAGATCGAATTGATGAGTTGGATGCTGATTATTCACCACTTGCGTATGAAGTTGCCTGTAAGGGTAAAGCACAGATTGAAATAGCCAAAAGCATTAGTCTTGGGCAGGATAATGCGCTGAGAAAAGCAACATCGCAGCCGGTATCATTTATTTGGGGACCGCCTGGTACTGGAAAGACTTATACGCTGGCGAGGATTGCACTTGAGTATATATTAAATGGCAAGCGTGTTCTGATGCTTTCATACAGCAATGTGTCAGTAGACGGTGCCTTGTTGCGTGTCGCGGGAATGTCGGATTATGAACCGGGTCAGATTATCCGATATGGATATCCTCGTATGAAGGAATTGCTGGAAAGTAAGACCCTGACATCATATGCATTCGTTCTGAATAAGAATCCGGAAGTTGCTGAAAGATATTATGAATTGGTTGGCAAGAAAAAAGGTCTTAAGCGTAAGGATCCGGAGCGGATTAAGATTAATAATGAAATAAAAAAGATACGGGAAAAACTTCTTGAGGAAGAAAAAAAACTGATTCATGAATCCGCTTTTGTTGCAACGACAGTATCAAAAGCGGTAATGGACAAAGCTATATACACGCAGATGTTTGACCTGGTTATTTTTGATGAGGCTAGTATGGCATATGTGCCGCATGTAGTATTTGCGGCAGGATTGGCAAAGGAATCTTTTTGCTGTCTGGGTGATTTCAGACAGCTGCCGGCAATTGTCCAGAATCCACAGGATACACTGTTATCTCAGGATATATTTGAATATACCGGTATCGTTGAAGCAGTAGAAAATCGAGAAGGACATGCATGGTTGACTATGTTGGATACACAATATCGCATGCATCCGGAGATTGCTGAATTTGCCAGCAAATATATGTACGAGGATATTTTACGATCGTCAGATTTAATTTATGAGAAAAAGCAAGCCGTTGCTGATTGTGAACCAATGAAATCAGAACCGATCAGTATGATTGATTTGAGTGATACATATTCTGTTTGTATCAAGACAAAGGACGGGTCCAGAATTAATCTTATGTCTGCAATGGTCTGTATGCGGTTAGCAGAATTATATGCAGGTGATTACGGTGTTGGAATTGTTTCACCGTACAGTGCACAATCCCGTTTGATACTGGCGATGATTAGAGATGCGCAGGAAATGGATGAGAGATACAAAGATGTAACAGCAGCCACAGTGCATCAGTACCAGGGTTCAGAAAAACCAATCATAATCTATGATGCTGTGGATTGTTTTCGTATGCAATATCCGGGCGTGTTGTTGGCATCGAAGAGAAATAACACAGCAAATCGTCTCTTTAATGTTGCACTCACTCGGGCACAGGGTAAATTTGTGCTGGTAGCAAATGGCGGATATTTGAAACGGAAGAAAATCTCAAAAGATCTGATGTTTACACAGTTGCTTCAGAAAATGGAGCGGATGGATCTATCTCTGTCAGGTGACAAAATACTGGATGCGATCGGAACTTTGGAAAATGATGAACCGAAAGTATTTCTTGGTGAAATAAGCGAAATGGATTCCTGGGAGCGCTACTTAAGGGATATTAGTAACGCAGAATCAGATATTATCATGGATGTGCCGGGGTTAATAGACGATGATGAAGATGCTCTGGAAGAATTAGGGGTATTACTTGCGCAGCAGAAAGAAAAGGGAATCAAGATTCTGGTCCGAAAAGCTGAAGAGATTACACTTCCTAAGGCATTGCGCGAATATGGATCGGAACATCCATATATTACAACGCCGCTGACGATTATAGACAGGAATATTGTATGGTTTGGGGAACCATTATCTGCTGCAGATTTCATTTCTGAAGGAGAAGTGCTGGAATCTGAGATGCATCCGTGCTTACGGTTTGTTGGCAAACACACAGCAAGGATGCTGAAAGCGATATTTGAAATACCGACATTAAAATAAAGTAGAGAGAAGGTTCAGATAGCTTATGGGAAGGACACAAGATCAGCTAATTGCAGAAGAGCAGAAAGTGCTCGATCAATTAATTAAGGAACTTGACAGAGTTATCTTGAAAATGAATAACCGGCTTACACAGGAAAAGTTAGATGCTATAAAAGCGAAGGTTTCCTGTTTGCCAGAAGCTTATGGCGACATTGTTAAGAGCGAGACTGCAAAAAGTGAGATTAATGACAGAATTCAGGAATTGATAATTCCAAGAGATGAGCTTTATCACACAAGAGTGATTTTAAATGAAAATGGTAAACCTTTCGAATTAAAGATCGGATTGCATACATTCTCAAAGAATGGAAAAGTATATATTGCTAGTTGGTTGAATCCTGCCTGTAGGCCGCTGATACTAAATCAGGATTTAGAAGAGTATGATACTGTTGTGGAAGATAAGGGTAGAATATATGAGACTCATTATTCATTGGAACTTCGCCGTAAAGTAGATATTTTTTTTGATGAAGTAAATGATGTTTTACATATGTATCCGATTCTTGATGAGGAAGATGAAAAGATTATTGCTGATGAGTTCCTTAGAGAATTGGCTAATCGTCGTGCCGAGAGGGAATTTAAAAATATAGTTTTTTCAATCCAGAAACATCAGGGTGAAATCATACAAACTCCATATATGCAGAATCTCATTGTTCAGGGATGTGCCGGGTCAGGAAAGTCTATGATTATGCTCCACAGACTGCCAATCCTGCTGTATGACAATCCTAAAAATCTGAACAGAAATAACCTGTATATTATTACGCCTTCACTCGCTTATATCCAAATGGCTGAGAATATGCGGAATAATCTGGAGATTGCTGACCTGAACATGGGGACGTTGGAACAGTATTATGATTATGTGATTGAAAAGTATGGTCATAGTCCAGAGGAATACGGAAAAATCAAATCCTTTTTAAAACTGGATTCGGAGAAGGAACATTATATTTACTCTGAGGTATTTCCAAAAGATATTCATATGGCATTCCATAAGAGAATTCAGGAAGTAAAGGTGGATTACAGGCTCTGTCAGCGAATTCTTAAAATGTCAGATAAAGCAAGCACAAGGAACAATGCGGATAAAACGCCTTCAGAGAAGATTCTTTACGAACTGAATCAGATTCAGAAAATCCTGTTCGAGAATCGAAAAGTACTTGTTCAATATCACAAAGAGTTACGTGAAGTTATCAAACAAATGGGTTCAATTGCATATACCCTTTCAACACGAAAAGAAACGCTTTTACGGCTGCTTACGCAGAGAATTAGTGAAGAAGTTGAAATAATACAAAAGGCACAGCAGGAATTAGAAAAGATCGATCAAACACAACATGAGGTGATGTATCAGAATCGTATTAACACCATAGAAGCAGCCAGTAATAGACAGATGGCGATGCGGGAAAAAGTTCTTGCTATAGAAAAAGATGAAGGGTCATTCCAGGAATTGTCGGATATCGCAGAGCAGATCAATATGCTGTTGAGTATGTTCAAGGGAATTGATGATCAATTTGAGAAGACCAAAACTGAAGAAGTATATACAGCAATCAGCAATAAGGGACTACTTTGTAATTGCTATTATCAGATTGAACAGGATATTGACGCATATGAAGATCCTTATGAAGAATATGGTTCAGTAAATAGTATTTTTACAACAGAAGCAGATACCTCTGTGTTGACGCTCGATGAAGAGAAGGCATCATTTTTGCCGGTGCAATATTTAAAACAATTAATTCGATCAAGGGATCTGTTTTCTTCACTACAGAAACATATTGTCAGTGATATTTATGTACAAGCGATGGAAGAAATTGGGTATGGTTTAGATGAAAAGAAGCGACTCACAGCCGTGTCATGTTCGCCATATATATTTTTACAGACATTATATACATATGCGGGGCCGCCAAAAGCATCGAGAGAAAGCCTTATAACAATTGATGAAGCGCAAAACATTTCCCCGGAAGAATTAAAACTAATTAAGAATGTCAATGCGGGTCAGACAGTATTCAATTTGTTTGGCGATGTTAAACAGCACATTGAAAACACAAAAGGAATCGATTCATGGGATGAAGTATCGTCGATTGCCTCATTTTCAAAGCAGGAAATGAAAGAGAATTACCGGAATGCCAGACAGATCACAGAGTATTGTAATAAAAGATTTAATACACAGATGACGGTTATTAATCTGGATGGATCTGGTGTTCATGAATTGAAAAACCAGAAGGAGTTTGAAGAACAGATCATTCAAATATTTAAGAAGCCTCAGAAACCGGGTCTTAGTTGTATCATCGTAAATAATGAACAGGAAGCCAGTGCGTTAATGACATTTTTGAAGAATTATAAGAATCGTATTAATGACATGACAGGCGAGCCCGGAGCGCTGTTTCCAGCCAAGTGGAATCTAATGACAGTAGAACAGGCAAGAGGTTTGGAATTCAAGACGGTTATCGCTATCTCCGGGCGCATGAGCGCGAATAAAAAATACATAGCATATACACGCGCATTAGATGAACTCTTTGTGTATGATCTGGAACTGCCGGTAAGTGAGTTAACTATTTCGGAGGATGGAGAAAAAGGAGCGGGTCCTGATCCTGAACGAGTACCAATTGAGCAGCCGGGTCGCGGGGAACGTAAACGCCGCAAAAAAAAGACAAACGGTGAAGAAGTAAAAAAGTTCTTTGAGGATCAAGGATTGACGGTGATTGACAGTCGTTCTAATAACGGTATTCTTTGGGTGCTCGGGAGCGAAGGAGAAATAGGTAGGATTGTTAATAAAGCGTGTGAGAAATATGGTATTTCAGGTGCGTATAGTGCAGGAAAGCAAACCAGTTTTAAACCCGGGTGGTACACGAAGATAGGTAAATAATACATGATTGTGTTCTTGAGAACAATCGATCCAGAATATAAAGGCAGTATTTTTAAGAATACTGCATAGAATAGAATGAGAGTGAGGTGTGAGAATGGCTGTTCCAAGTTTTTTTGAATTTTTGGAGGTGTTTCTGAGGGCAGTAGAGGATAATGAATTACACACTGCGAAGGAAGTCAGAGAGATCATAGCAAAAAAAATGAATATCTCTGAGGCAGACCGGTTGGAAATGCTGCCCAGTGGAAAACAACGAACCTTTGATAACCGTGTAGCATGGGCTAGAACATATTTAGATAAAGCCGGGCTTGTTGAAACACCAGCCAGAGGAAAATATCGAATCACCGAAGAAGGAAGGAAAGCGCTTGAATCAGGTGAAACGATAGATTTGAAATATTTGGAACGATCAGACAGGTTTAAAGAGTTTCATAATATAACGACATCAAATAAATCAAAGACGGATACCGATGAAAGCAGCGAACCAGACGAGTCGCCAATGGAAACGTTAGATGCTGCTTTTCAGCAGGTGAATGCAGCTTTGGCAAGTCAGTTGATGGATGAGGTGATGAAGCTCACACCGAGTGAATTTGAACATCTCGTAGTAAAACTTCTTTTGAAAATGGGATATGGAAGTGGGATCGAAGAGGCAGGGATGGTTACGCAACCCTCTAATGATGGTGGGATTGACGGCATCATTAAGGAAGATCAGCTTGGATTCAGTCATATTTATATTCAAGCCAAACAATGGGCATTGGATCAAACAGTTGGAAAGCCAGAGATTCAAAAATTTGTTGGTGCGCTACAGGGTCAGCAGGCGCAAAAAGGCTTATTTATCACAACGGCAAGATTTTCCAGTGGTGCTTTACAGTTTGCAGATAATCTCTTGGGGGCAAAAGTTGTATTAGTGGATGGAACAGCACTTACAAAGCTGATGATTAAGCATAATGTCGGGGTTTCGGTAGACAACACATATGAAGTGAAGAGATTGGATAGTGATTTCTTTGCTGAAGAATTATAAAGGTGGGTACGTTAAAAATATTCAAATGAGTATGAGGTTTAATGGTTGATGCAGATTGGATGGGTTGATTTTTCAAAAGCAGATAGAGAGAAAGTGTTTGATGTCATGAATCTGCTTCAAGAGCAAGGCGCGGTTGATGAGATTGGCATCGGACTTATTCGTGATGCTTTTGCAAACTATTTCTTTCCGGGCACATCAACCGTTCAAACCAGGGCAAAATATTTCTTGATCGTTCCATATATCCTTCAGGAAGCTGTGTCAGGCAAATATGGAGATCGAGTAGATAGAATTCTTCAGAAGATTGATGAAGAAGAAAAAAACTGTGGTCTTCTGCTATATCAAAAATGTAAAGATAAAGGGATAGAACCTGTAGGGGTAGGTATTATAGGGGCGAGAGTACTACCGCAGAGCTGGGTTGCCCGAAAACCATCCAATATCTATTGGAATGGCATTCGAACATATCATATTTTCCAGCAGGAGAACATGACGATTCCGGACATGGTACGACTTTCCATTCTTATGAGAGCACAGGGAAAACCGGAGCAGCTGGGTAATCGTAGAGATGACGCAGAGGAAGGCGAAAAGGATGATAAAGATGCTGGACGTGATGAAACTGTTCGCTTTTTCGATCTTCCCAGAATGGAAGATATAGATTGGCGCAGCCACCTAGATATTGCCCTGACAGAAAAGGAGGCCGTTTTTTTACGATCAAAAATTGAGAAGTCAGTTCCTGATAAATTGATTGCTTATATCTTGAAACATAATATAGATCTATCAAAATACGACCGCTTTGAAATGTTATATGCAGATCTTAAAGACGAACTGCCCACTGAGATGGCGCGGGTTATGAAGCTTGCCTGCGATTTTAACCGGTTGGTATATGCTGCGCGCGTTCGTTATAACATAATTCTATCCAGAGGGCAGAATACGAATGCTGTATCGGAATGGGGACAGATAGAAAGAAATATTTCCTGGTACACGAATGTGAATCTGGAGGCTGTTTTAGACTTTCTTGGCCGTCCTGATTATCGGCTGCGAAGATTTCTGATTAATTTGCAGGAAGCGTTTAGAGACGGAGACTTAACAAAGGCAGATGAAACTATCATTTCTAGGGAGATTGAACTGAAAACAAGATCCAGAGCAAAGTTGTGTCACGCAGAAGACTATAATCCGGACAGTTGGATCGGTGGACGATACCTTGATTACCGCTTTGGTGATGCAAAGAGAATCATTGCTGATATTTATGAAGGAGAGGGAGTTGTAAATGTTCCGGACGAACAGTAATCAGGACCGGGTTAATTATTGCAATGTGCTTCTGCCCCCGGCTGGGTATGTTTTGGAGAAAGCAGTCGGCACGACATACTCATTGGATCTGGAAACATTGACAGCAGTGTGTATTGCACTGGGCTTGAAAGAAGATCCGGATAGTGATTTGCTCCAGAATCCGATCAGTATGCTGAATGCTCTTGTTAAAGTGTCGGAAAAGATACTGATATTCTGTGAGGCAGGGCAGATAAAAAAGCCATCTACACCTTCTCCTCTCATGTTGCTTCTTGACAAAATGGTCATTCCGGTGATGCTTACCGGCAAGAAGAACAGCGGAAGGTTTCCGGCATTTCATCCAAAGACATGGATTCTTCAATATTGTAATCCGGAAGGACGAAGAAAATACCGTTTTGTAGTTTTGAGCCGTAACCTTACCTTCGATCGAAACTGGGATGTCAGCATATGTATTGAAAGTACTGACAAGGTCAGTCAACCGGACAAAACAAAACCGGTCATTTCATTTCTGAAGTTTCTTCAGAGACAGATCAACAGTTCTATATCAGATTATCAGCAGAAAGCGCAGCTTATCACAAAACTGAGCACAGAGCTTACAGGTGTTTCGTTTACACTGGAAGATCGAAGATTCGGGGAAAACTATACCATTATGCCACTCGGTATCGGGACAGAGAGATATGATTTGAGGCAGGACCCTCTGTACAGTCAGATACCCTGGAAAGCAGATTATTCGTTTCATGAACTTGTCGTTTTTTCGCCATTTTTAAGTTCTTCCATTATTGATTATTGGAATAAACCGGAACACACTTTGACCGGAACTTCACGAACGTTGATTACCAGACGTTCCGAATTGCCTAAACTGACCACAGAGCAAACCAGTGCGTTCCGCATTTATGTGCTTAAAGATGATATCGTGGATGGTGAAAACTACATCTCGGATGAAGATACAGAAAAAATGAAGCAGGATATTCATGCGAAAATATACATTCGCCGGAAATACCAGGATGTTGATCTTTATATCGGATCAATGAATGCTTCTTATGCAGCTATTCATGAGAATGTTGAAATGATGATCCGTATTGGGACCCGTTCAAAAAACTATGACGGGCAGAGATTTTTGAATGAGATTTTTTGCGGAAATGAAGATTCTCCGGCGAATCCGTTTGAGGAGGTTCAAGTTTCTGATGAAAAGCAGGAAGTGCCGGAGGATGAAACAAAAATTCTTGAGCAGATAATCAAAGAACTGTGTCGTGTCAAGAAGCAGGCGGAAATAGTTCCTGTCGGCGAAAAGTATAATATTGTGATACATATGGACGGGTATTTGGGGAGCAGAGATGCGGAGATATTATTGGCGCCGCTTCGGAGATCCAATTTCGTTCCAATATCCAGGGAGATGGTTTTTTCGGAATTTGATGTTTTGCAGCTGACAGATTTCTTCCAGGTTAAAGTGAAACGGGAAGATTGGGAGGTAACTCGTATTATAATGATCCCGACGACTGGTTTACCAGAAGAACGGGAAAGTGCCGTAGTAAATAGTGTGATCAAAGATAAACGGAGCTTTGTCGAATATATTGCTTTTATACTGGGTGATGATTATCTACTTTCTCTGCTGGAAGAATCCATTTTGGGGAAATCTGGTTTCTTCGGGAATCAGGCGGATCGGATGCCGGCACTTTATGAGAAGATGCTCAAAACTGCACTTGAAGATCCGGCCCGCCTGAAAGAGATCGAGTATGTTTTGAAGATGATTCATGATAAAGAAATTATTCCGGATGAATTCCGTACATTATACGATACGTTTAAAACAACGCTTGGTCTGTGCTGAATTTAGGAGATGACTGACAGGTGAAATTTGATATAGACAGAACAGAATATCTGACCATGAATGTTCTGAAGGATTTCCAGCGGGCTACTGTGGAGCGGATTGATTCACTATTTCGAAGCGGGCAGAGGCGTATCCTTGTGGCTGACGAAGTCGGAATGGGTAAAACATTGATCGCCCGTGGAGTCATCGTTAAAACAGCCCGTCTGCGGATCGAAGAAGGCGATGATCTTTTCAAGGTTGTATATATTTGTTCAAATATCAGCATTGCAAACCAAAATATACGAAAACTGAAGGTCTCTGAAGGTGCGACGATAGAGGGCGTTTCTGATACCAGATTGTCCATGCAGCATCTGAAAATTATACAGCAGGAATTAAATCAGGATCTTCGCGATGGTTTTATCCAGTTGATCCCGCTCACACCGGATACTTCATTTCGCATGACCAGCGGGGGAGGAACGGCAAATGAACGGGCATTGATGTATGCCATATTGCGCAGAATGCCGGAACTTCATGCGTTGCGAAATGAATTGAAGCTGTTCCTTAAATACTCTGTTTCAAAAGAAGAAAGCTGGAATTATTATATTAATCTTTACGAATCTTACGTGATTGATTGTGAAAAGAAAACACACGGGAAATACCCACTTGATCTGATTGAAAAGATCAGGACATATGACAAGGAAGAATCAGCGATTGCGATTCTAGAACAGCATTTGGTTGAGCGCATGGCTCAACAAGAAACCAGGTATAATGGTGCATATGTCATTAATAAACTGAGAGTCATGTTTGCCAGGCTCAGTACGCAGATGCTTGAACCGGATCTTGTTATCATGGATGAATTTCAGCGTTTCCGTTTTCTGATCAATTCGGATCGGGAGTCAGATACAGGAATCCTGGCACATCAATTTTTGGAAGGAGGGGACGCGAGAATCCTTCTTCTATCAGCTACACCTTATAAACTGTATTCCACATTGGAAGAGATTGATGAAGCAGAAGGTGTTGATGAGCATTATGGAGAATTCCTCCAGGTTATGGACTTCCTCTTTGAAGGGAAGACAGATGAATTCCGTAGAGTTTGGTCGGATTATAACTATGCACTTCATGAATTTCATGAGGGAGATGCTTCTGTTATTAAGGTGAAAAATACTGCGGAAGATGCGATGTATAAGGGCGTATGCCGTACAGAACGTATTTCAGTGATGGAATCCGGTGATTATACGGATGACAGCAGTAAGAATAATCCTGTTTCTGTGACAGAAAATGATATTCGCTCGTTTCTTGTGATGGGAACGCTGTTAAAAGAAATAGGAGCGCAGTTTTCACTTCCTGTCGACTATGCCAAAAGCAGCCCGTTTCTCATGTCATTCATGAGGAACTATAAGATAAAACAGCATATAGAGCGCTATTTCCAGAAACATCTGAACGAAGTGAAACTGGCAGACAAAGATCTTCTTTGGGTTGATCCCGCAGCAGTGAACACCTTTCAACCGTTACCAGCATCAAATGCTCGCTTGGAAAAGCTGAAGGAAATTGCATTTGAAAATCATGCGGAAATGTATCTTTGGATACCACCTGCAAGACCATATTATGCACTTCAGGGGGTTTATAAAAACAGTCATAATTTCTCAAAGATACTGGTGTTCTCATCCTGGGAAATGGTTCCGCGAATGATTGGAGCAATGGTTTCTTATGAAGCTGAACGTCGAACAATCGGACGCGTCTGCGAAAACGTTGAAGGAATCGAAGAAAAGAACAAAACCTATTATGCAGATCGAAGATATCCATATCCCAGGTTGACATTCACATTGAAGGGAAGTACGCCGCAGAGGATGACGTTGTTTTGTCTTTTATATCCTTCAAAAACACTCGCTGATTTTTATGATCCGATCCACTCTGTGAACGCAGGAATGACACTATCCGATATAGAAACTGGTATTCGGATTAAAATACAGAATCAGCTGTCGGGTCTCCGCAAATATGCAACATCAGACATGAGGATGGCTGATGCAAGGTGGTATTATCTCGCCCCGATGCTGATGGACGGGAATAAATATGTTGAGAACTGGATCGTGATGTTGATCAGTTCTATGGAACATGCATCAGATGATGGTGAAGATGGGATCAGCAGTGATCGCGGAAACAGAGCATTTGGCATGCATGTAAAGCAATTATCAGAATTACTTTCGCAAGGGAAAACGCTTTCTCTTGGACCGATGCCGGAAGATCTTGCAGAAACCCTTGTAAATATGGTTCTCGGATCTCCGGCTGTATGTATATACCGGTCGAATAGAAGAAATAAAACATATGCAACCGCACTTGCTAGAACGTTTCTGAATTACTTTAATACAACAGAATCTACCGCTGTTATACAGCTGGCAGCAGAACAATATAGGGATTCATCGCAGGATGATACGGTCTACTGGAAAGACGTTTTGCTGTATTGTAAAAACGGATGTTTTCAGGCAATGTTTGATGAATACCGGCATCTTATTTCTGAAGCGGCCGGTTTTGCATCAGCTGCTCAAAAAGAAAATCGCATTCAAAGAACGATGCTTGATGATCTTCGGATTCATACGGCTTCTTATGATGTAGATACATTTGAGAAGTTTCAAAACCGTATTCAGGGTGAAAAGGGGCGAAATCTGATGCGAGCGCATTATGCTGTCGGATTCGTCAACAGTGAAGGTGGAGATAACCAGAAGAATGCAAACAGGAAAGACAGCATTCGTGGTGCTTTCAATTCTCCGTTAAAACCGTTTGTTCTTGCAACAACTTCTATCGGACAGGAGGGGCTGGATTTTCATAATTACTGCAGAAGAATCATGCATTGGAATCTTCCGGGAAATCCCATTGATCTGGAACAGAGGGAAGGGAGGATCAATCGATTTAAATGTCTGGCAATCCGTCAAAACGTTGCTGAAAAGTATGGATCTATTCATTTCTATGACGATATATGGAAAGAAATGTTTGAAGCAGCAGAGTCAGAGAAGACTTCTTCGCAGTCAGATCTTGTACCATACTGGTGCTTCGGAAAGGATCAGAGCGTCAAAATAGAACGAATTGTCCCTATGTATCCTATGAGTAAGGATGAGATCAGCTATGAGAGGCTAATAAAGATTCTTTCCTTATATCGATTGACGCTGGGACAGGCACGACAGGAAGAATTACTGGAATATCTGTTCCATGAATGTACGAATCCCGAAAAATTGAAAAAGCTGTTTATTAACCTGAGCCCATATTCAAAAGAGGGCTATGCAAGCAGGCGGCCTGTGGAAAAGGTTACTTCATTTGAGAGTTTTATTCCGCGAGAAACAGAGAAAGTGAAAAAACTATCAGGAAAGGAAATCCTGATAGAAAGGGCTATTCAGGCTTATATAGAGGATTTTGATCATAATAACAAGCGTGATGGAATCTCTGTGAGGAATGAGACGGCAAAATGGACTGCTGCTGCAAACTTTGCCGAAAACTGGGATATTAATGCAGATGATATGTCTTCTATGTGGAAGAGGTGTACAAAAAGAGCATTTATTGATACGCAGCATGATCATTCATCACAGGGAATAGCAGAATTATTAAAACATCCTTCCGAGATTGAAGGGGTTCGAAATGCGTTCCGTTTCCTTTTTGATAAAGAAGCCGTTGAGATTGAAGAAAAATGGAACCGAATTCAGAAATTCATGGAGTACATTAATGGAAGGTTGAAAGACCTTTATCCAAACTCATCTATTAAGCAGCAGACAAAGGAAGGTGTCCTGACGTATTTGAATTTATGGGATCCGGATCATAACTACCGGTATAAACCAGCACCTGCTAATACTTGGGCATCATACATAGGTTATACAGACTGGGAGACCGGACAGAGGTTTTCCCTTCGTAAGTACTATAAAATGTGTGATGAAATCCATGAAGTGGTT
This sequence comes from uncultured Eubacterium sp., assembly GCA_964601425.1. Classification (GTDB taxonomy): domain Bacteria; phylum Bacillota; class Clostridia; order Lachnospirales; family Lachnospiraceae; genus CADBRN01. Next base: position 28,790 of record CAZRNI010000004.1, read on the forward strand.
AAAGAGCACCAGGAACTGCTGCGCATTCATAGGCAGCGATTTGAAAATGGAGAACCGGATTACGATAAGGAGCTGCATATACTGACATTTGATGTTCTCTACTGTTTCTGGGGCTATGATAATGTTTGTAAAGAAGCTTTAGAAGAATATCAGGAAGCGATGAAGCAGCAGCACATCGATGAACTGGAAGAACAGTTGAATAATATTAGAGATGAGATCCGGCTCAAGGCAGCAGCCGTTATTTCTCCTGATTGTAAAGGGGCATCGGTTCTCCACAAAAAGTTTGGTACAGGTACGATTAATGAAATCTTAGATAATCGAATGACTGTGGATTTTGAGAAAAGCGGAAGTAAGACTTTTAAATTCCCGGATGCATTCATTAGTGGATTTTTACAGCCGGTGGACAGTTCCATTATGGTACAGTTAAAGAAGAACGAGCAGCTTAAAAAGGAAATGATAACATTGGGGGATAAGGCAAAACGGATTGAAGAAGAACTGAAAGAAACAGGTGTATAGGAAAATAGGAGTTGAAAAATATATCTCCGAGCGAAGGAGCGGTGATACCAGATGCAAACAGAAACTTATGTCTATAAAAAAGAAGTGGACTGGTCGCTCTTCAACTACGGCCTTGCGATTCCGCTCGAGTATCAGGTTGTTTTCAAGCAGATTACAAACCGGTTTCTTGAGCGGGGAGAGTCTAAGACAATCAATCTGTATCTGAATGGCAAATCCTATCAGGCGAAGTTAAACAATAATAAGATTGATAACAAGTTTGGCAATCGTGCGGACATTGTGCAGATCCGTTACACACAGAACTCCGAAATCGCAGTTGCTTTGCGGGGTCTTTTTCGACGCAGCTATGCCTATATCAGCCGTCTGAAGGAAATGCAGGAGCCGGGCTCCAAGAAACGGATTGTTTTGCCGGATGATTTGAAGGAGTATCTGGCCATCTATACGACAGAAGATGATGATACTTATGTTCTGGATGTGATCGCCGCAGAAGAAGTAGAAGTCTTGAAAGAAACTGTAAAAGACAAGCAGGAGCAGTTGGTCGAAGCTGAGCTGAATTATGCAGAGAAGGATGAAGGCGCAGGCATTCAGGTAAATCAGCGGCTCGTGAAGGTACGGAAACTGAATCGCTTGATCGGAGAGAATTTGAAACTTCTGTATGGATACCGATGCCAGATCTGCGGAAAACTGATCGGAGAAGAGTTTGGTTCGCATATAGCAGAAGCACATCATATCGACTACTTTGTAAAGAGTTTGAATAATGATGCCAGTAATCAGATGATCGTATGCCCGAATCATCACAGTATTATCCACGATGCGAATCCCGTGTTCGACAGGAAACGGTTGATGTATTTGTATGAAAACGGGATGGAGCAGGGACTCGTGCTAAACAAACATTTGTAAGGGCATGTCATCAGTCAAAGAAGTGTAGGGGGAAGAAACGAAAATGAATTTACAAACCATGTATTTCGTAGTAGTAAAAATAGACGGTGATTATGCACATCTTCAGAGGACAGATGAAGAGCAGGAAGAATTGAAACTTGTAGCAAGGGCATTGCTCCCGCACGACATCGTTGAGGGAAGCAAGCTAAAATATGAAATGCTTCAGTATGAGATCATAGGTTAA
>CAZRNI010000004.1:30435-33588 GCA_964601425.1 uncultured Eubacterium sp.
AGAGAATTAATTGGTTAGCTAAAAAGACTGTGGGGTGATTATATGGTTCAGGCAGAATTAATTTATAATCCATATCTTCTTGAGACAGAAGTGCGTTTTAATGGTCAGCTGCCAAGAATTAATAGTTTGGTTGAAAAGTATCAGGGTGAAAAACTGCAAACGTGGATCAGTGAGATCCCTTCTATTTTACCTCATTAATAGGACCGGAATATAGCAAACTGGCGCAGGCTGCTTCACAGCTTGCATTTGAATATGGAAGGTATGTTCTTTACGCAAAAGAACAGGCAATTCTTGAATCATACCTGCAAAATCAGAAGCAACTGGATGAACAACTGCAGAATGAATATGATGTATTTCTGGCTGAACTGCAGGAATATGCTAATAGATTTCAAGGACTGATCAATGCAGCGTTTTCTCCGGATCTGAGGAATTCTCTCCGTCAGTCTGCGGAGCTTGCAAGACAGGCAGGGGTAGAAGAGGATGAGATACTTGAATCCATTGAAGATGTTGATGCGTTCTTTATGGATTGATGCCAGATGATTCATAGAAATCGAGTAATTGCAAGATGTAAAGGAGTATAGACAATGATCCATACTATCAAAGGTGATATTACGAAAATCACAAACGTTCAGGCAATTGTCAATGCAGCAAACAAATCACTCCTTGGCGGTGGAGGTGTTGATGGCGCAATTCACCGTGCAGCTGGCAGAGAACTGCTGGCAGAGTGCCGCACCCTGCATGGCTGCGAAACAGGCGAAGCAAAGATTACAAAAGCATATAAACTTCCATGCGACTATGTGATCCATACAGTCGGTCCGATCTGGGGCGGCGGGAATCGCAATGAGCCGCAGCTGCTGGCAAATTGTTACCGCAATTCTCTGCAGGTAGCAGTAGATCATGGAATCAGAACGATTGCTTTTCCGTCGATTTCGACAGGTGTCTATCATTTTCCGGTGGAAGAAGCGGCAAAGATTGCATTGAAGACAGTGAAGCAGTTCCTGGATGAGCATCCGGATAAGATTGATGAAGTGTATTGGGTTCTGTTTGATGATAGAACCCTGAGTGTTTATGGGGATGCACTTTCACTTATTATGAATAGATAAACGTCTTAATCCTGAGTTGAGATATAAATGGCATCGAGCAAAGATTATCTGGAATCTGGCAATTTCACTCTCAGGGGGGGTGTCGCCGCGCCGGCGACCCACTTTATCAGACATTGTAATACGATGAAATAACATCAAATGTTAACTCACGCAAGAGGAGGAATCGTACAATGTCACAAAGTGGAAGACAAAAGCTATTCGAAGTGCTCAATAATAATTTGGCCGGTGAGTTGATGGGCGCCAGTAACCGTATGATCGAGGATGCGATGTCAGATTACTGGTTAGACAAGGATTATCGCAACATCTATTCGGTTATGGAAATGATTCGGATTCGCATGTGCCATCACGCGCAGGTGCTTCTTCCAGAACGCAGGCAGTCTGACGGTACTTATAAGAGCAGCGTGGTGACACATTCGGTTACAGGGACAGAACACTACGTGGTGTATACAGGGTATGATAAGTATGACTCTGAGGCCGGAGATGATATGCAAACGGTTGATTTACGGATACTGTTTGAAAAAGTTCTGATTAGTAATGCTGACGGGATTGTAATTAATCCGGGGAGAGAAAACGGATTTCTCAAAAGAGATGGAAACATACAGTTTCACTTCGCTGCTTCCTATGGGTTTCCGCTTTTCAAAGCGCAGATGCTTTCGATCATGAAAACATATTACAATCCACGCTTTCGAATTGAGGCAGTATGTACGGAGCATGAAAAAGTGAGTACGGATACCACGAAGGAAGCATTTGATTCTAAAGTATTAGGCGGATTGGATCAAGAACAGAAGAAGCAGATGCTCTCAGATTATTATACGGGAGCGCTGGATGCTGCCAGAGGAGACAATCATCATAGCATCAAACTGCTTTGTGTTCAGGATACAGATGAAAAATTGATAAGAGAAATCGCTGAAATCAGTTTTCAGGTCGTTTACAAGTGGATTTTAAAAAATCTGTTTTGCCCGATGCGGATTCTGTTTGTGAGTGACAATCACGAAGTCTACAGGATTTATCTGGAACAAGTCAGCATGTGAGGGAGTGTAGATCATGGGAATCTTCGATATTACAGACGAAAAACTGAAAGTGCTCTATCATCGGGCCTGGCATGAGGCACATATGGGATTTGTTGATCCCCGAAAATATCCCTATCTGGACAGTGCATTGTTGATCTATGCAAAGGAGCATGGCTGCTCATATGATGAGGCTTTGATTCTGGCGAAGATAGGGAAGAAAACAGGAAGGCTCATGTAAAATGATAGATTGAGAACGGGATCACTATTTCTTTTTTTATCAATGAACTTTCTAAATGAAAGACGATTGATTCCAAACGATGAATAATCGAACGTTTTGAGATTTATAAGAAGGAATAGGGTTTCGAAACGTAAGCAGACCTGTTGCAATTCTATGCGAATCATATTTATCATTAAACCATGGAGTCGACGCCATAATGTAATTGACAGGTAGCACAGAACCGGAGGTGCCATATGTGGATGGAAGGAATTGATGAGATCGACAATAAGATACTGAATGTCATCAAGGATAACGCCAGGCTCACCTACAAAGAGATTGGGGAGCAGGTAGGTATCTCCCGCGTTTCTGTGAAAACGCGCATGGACGCACTGCAGGAGAAGGGCATTATCAAGGGGTTTCAGACAGTGATTGACCCGACAAATGTCCCGGAGGGGATCCGCTTCTTTCTGGATGTGGAATGTACACCGGAGCACTATGAGGATGTCGTTGAATATCTTTCAAAAAACAAGATGGTCCGACAGATCTACAGTGTTTCAGGTGAGTGCAGGATCCATGCGGCAGGATTTGCCAACAATGTGAGAAATCTGGAGCATTTTTCAAACAGCATCTTCAGGAGTCAGCTGGGTGTGCGGCGGATTGCCTGCCACACAGTACTCTCGACGATGATGGATGTGGATGGAGGCGTTGAATATGTACGATATCAGGAACCTGAACATATGGAAACAGGAGACCAGACGGCAGAATCCGAAGGATCTGGATCGGGATATTGAAGAACTGGAATTAAGTGTAAGATCTTATAACT
>CAZRNI010000005.1:0-11381 GCA_964601425.1 uncultured Eubacterium sp.
ATCGATGTAATGCGTCCATGCATTGACCAGCGACGGATGCACCATAATAAAACCGATTACAGCTGCCAGAAACTGGTTGCCGCCGAATTTCTTTGCCGCGCTGATCGCGATCAGGATCGGCAGCATCGAGAGTGCCGCGCCCGCAAACAGATTGATGATTTCATAGAGCGAACTGTTTGCCATATCCGGCCAGAGCTGGGTCATGCCGCCCAGGAGACCGTTCAGAAGACCGGATGCGACGATCGCCGGAATGATCGGCACGAAAATATCGCCGAGTGTCTTGATTGCCCGGAAGAACGGATTCTGCTTCGATGCAGCTGCCTGCTTGACATCCTCCTTGGATCCTTCCGAAACGCCTGCCATCTTGATGAATTCATCATAGACCTTGTTGACTGCACCCGTTCCGATGATGACCTGAATCTGTCCGGACGCCTCAAAACATCCTTTAACACCATCGACGTCTTCGACCGCTGCTTTGTCCAGCTTGCTGTTGTCCGCAATTACCAGGCGAAGACGGGTTGCACAATGTGCCGCCGAAATAACATTTCCCGGTCCGCCGACGTGATCCAATACGCCCTGCGCTGTCTGTTTGTAATCCATATACTACCTCCTGTTTTTCCCTCAACTGTTTACAAGCAACCCGTGATGCACTAATGTCAGCCACTCACATTTGCATAAACGTGCATCTCTTATTTGCCGCCATCACGGAGACAAAGCACAAGTAATATTATACAAAAACAAATGCCGCCTGTAAATATTAGACGGCATTTTGCATAATTATTAATATTTATATCCCTGAAACCCAGAAGGTGCCGGTGCATTTCTCAGGAATCGAATAAACAGTCCCTGTCTGCTTGCGAAATCTCAATCCATTTTTTATAATAGAACTACGCAGCCGGTCCTTCGGAGGGGTGCCCCTGAAATACGAGGTATTGCCTGTGTCCAGGTTCACATTTACAGAGATTTCCCGTGGAACACTAGGCAGCCGGCGGCTTTTTTCTGTATGCTTTTACTCATCTTTTGTTCTTTTCTGCATGCTTTTATTCATCTTTGTTCTTTTCTGCTGCAGACAGATTATTCTCATCTGCGCTGCCATCGCTGCCATCTCCGGATTTGCCGTGGCTTTCTGTCACGCTGCCATCCCCGGTTTTGCTGTGACTTGCTGTCACGCTGCCATCCCCGGTTTTGCTGTCACTTTCTGTCACACTGCCGTTTCCGCTTTCCGTCTGATTAAGCAATTCTGCCAGAACGCCGCCCTCTTTCACAGGATTCTCCTTGAAGTATTTCTCAAGTCCCGCTGTGATACCCTCTGCAATTGGCTTCTGCGCCGCCTCTGAATGATCCGAACTCTTATCTCCGACCTCCAGGTCGACAGAGGGCACCGTTGAATACGACGTCTGTGTCAGATCCAGTGCAATGGAACCGCCGCTGAAAACCGGCAGATTTTTTTCCGCAACGCCTGCAAGTATCGCCTCGCCCAGAGCATCGTGATCCTCCCAGTGGGAAGCCACCGGCTCCATCGCCTTATAAGAAGCATTATCCGGCACACGGATATAGAAAAACCCTTTATCCCCGGCGGTTGAATCATAGTGAAGCGAAATATGACAGTCCGCGCAGTTATTGGCAAATACCGTGCGCGCAATATTGTCCAGCTGCGTATCGTCGTTATCCCGGATCATCAAAACGTCAAATCCCGCCTGCAGCAGATCTTCCTTCACCAGCTTTGCCAGCTGCAGAACAGCCGCCGCCTCTTTCGTTCCATCGTCAAACGTCATGCCGTTGTTAATTGCCGTCGCCGTCGTAGCGCCTGCAGAGGTGCTGCCTCCGGTCACCTTGGCAGTACCGTCCGGATGACAGAGCGTCTGCTCCGATTCACCGCCCTTGCATCCGTGTCCTGCATTTACCGCCACAACAATATTTTTCCGGCTGCTTCCTTTTGCAAACCAGATTGCGGCCGGATCCGTATGTATCTTTGAAAACTCAGCATATTCCCATGTATCATCAAAGGTAATATTCTTTTTAACCGGCAGCTTCTTCTCTACTGCATCCGAAGCGCTGCTGTCCGTTTTCACTTCCACAACCATCGTCGAATCATCCTTTCCATCCGCCGCGGAGCCATCATCTGCACCGTCCGCCGCATCAGAGGCCGCACTGCTGCCGTCGCCGGCTTCATTCTCTGCCGCGCCGGCAGAGGAGCTGTCCGTAATCTCCTCCAGCTGATCCGGCCGGTACGAATTCGCCGCACTGCCGCACGATACCAGCAGCAGCGACGCCACGATCAATATCCAAAACAATTTCTTCATCTTCTCAGATCCTCCAGAATCTGCGGCAGAACCTCCGTTTCCTTTGTAAATACAGTCACATATCCTTCCAGCGATTCCGCCTTCTGCTTCAGCATACGGGAATGCGCACTGACGTAGATCCTTGACTGATATTTTGCATTCTTCGCCTCCTGAATCATATTGGCGCCTGAACTGTTGCCGTCAAACGCCAGCAGAACAGAAGATCTGCGCTTAAATATCTCATAGGCAAAGCTCTTGTACAGTCCCATGGGCGACGGCTCGATCGAGACACGGATCGCAGCACCGCTTTTTTTCAGCGCGTCAGCTTCTTTTTGGGTAATCATCGTCGGGACAATTGAAAAAATACGGAATTTCCGGTGATACCGCACACGGTTCTGCTCCACAAGATACTGTTCATAGCCGCGCAGTCTCTGCCCGACTACAAAAAACACCTTTTCCGGATCTGCCTGTGCGAGGATTGCATCTATGATACGCGTCCCGAATTCCTTCACCGTTGTCGTCCGCCGGTCATTGTTAAAGCTTCCGCCGACAAGCACAACCGGGAGCCCTGAAACCGGCATCTCTTCAATCCGCCCCGCGAGAATCTCCTGCGAAACCAGCTTGCTTGCATCTATAAATGAGATACTGCTGTCGAGCTGCCGGGCATTGATCCGGCTGCGGTAATATTCTGCGACACTCACTTCTCCCGGTTCATTGCATCCGTCAGAACGGCTGCCGGAAGCCGATGCCGCTTCCGCCGCACTGCCGCTTCCGCCTTCTGCCTCCAGCTCCCGGAAACCGGCCTCCTTCTGCAATGCCTCTGCAAACCTCTCTTTTTTCTTCCGGAAGCCCGCGAGGCTTTCTTCAAGAATAACATCCTCACACTGCCGCATCCGGAGCATTTCTTCATAGCTTAAATTCAGCATCTTTTCCAGCGAAAGCTGTTCATCAATGGAATTTGTCCCATACAGCGCACCGCCGTCCGTTCCCTGCACACACCGCACGCCGCCTGCCAGATACTGCCGAAGGGGATGCTGTTCGAGTGAAGTCAGATTGTTCAGCCGCACATTTGATGTGATCTGGAATTCCAGTACCGCCTTGCATGCATTCAAGTCCCGGATCAGATCCTTCCCTTTCTTTGAGTGCAGATTTGCCGTGTAGAGCCCATGCCCGACACGGATATACGGCATCTCCTGCCCCGGTTCCAGCGCGTCCCGCACACAGGCAATGCTGTTTGCAACATTGTCGCGCAGGCTGTCGTTCTCGCCGGCGTGAATCCGCACAACAAAAGAGGGATCCCGCCGGGCAATCCTGACAATCTCACGGATCACAGGCTTCAGCTCACGAATATCATTGATCTCCTCTCCGATGATATCCGCGCCCGCAACGTACGGATCATCAGCAACTGCATCAAGCACCTGCAGATTTTCCCGGAAATAGTCGCCGGCCGTTACATTATCTTTGATAATGGTCAGAGCAATGCGCCGGATCGCTGCCAGAAACCGGATCACCACACCCGTCTCTTCATAAATAGCAGGCATTACGGCGTGCACTTCTGCAAGCATATCTGCGGCCTGCGGATTTTTAACCAGCGTCGTATCCGAAATTTCCAGATACTGCACGCCCACCGCGCGGCTGCTCCGCGCAATCCAGAGCAGTTTATCCTGAAAAATAGAATTGTCAGCGTAAACCGGATTTTGCCGGTCGGCCAGCATCTGCATGACATAATGCAGGATATCCGTATCCGGAATCCGCCGGATCAGACTGTTTTCATCGTGATCCACCTGCAATTCCGCCGCCATCTCACTGCTGCCGATATCGATCTTTTCTTCAGACACGGTACCTTTTGTGAAAACATACCGGTAAATATAAACCTTTTCCAGATTGGTAAAGACCGCCTGTCCGTCCTTCATAACCGCAAGTGATGTGCGGATTCTTGCAATATTATATTCTGCGTTATCAGGATTATTCAGAATCAGATCGGCAAAATTGATAAAGGTATTGTCATCAATTTTCCGCGTCAGATATTTGCCGGTCAGATGCGAACCGGTAAACGCCGCAGCCACCCGGTCGCGCTGCTCCTGCAGACGCTCCATCTGTGCATCCGTACAGTGCAGCTTCAGCTTTTTAATATAATAGAGCGGGTACCGGATCTGGTGCACAATTCCGAGCGCAATCAGTATATCCGGCCGCAGATTTGCATTCATGTGGGTATGCAGATCCGTGCGGAACTTGCATTCATTAAAAATAAACGTCTTAACGATCGTTTTTTTAATATCCAGACGGTAATCCTTTGTCTGGCTCATAAGCGTTTTGGAGATTGCCGGAACAGACGCTTTCATCTCAATCGTGCCGTCCGGAAAAATATTGGCTACTTTCGTGTTGCCGAGGCGGAAAATATAGATCTTCCTGTTGTAACCGTCGATATAGCAGGGAACCTTTCCCTCAACAATCTTCAGACCGTTTGCATCAAAAGAAACCGGCAGATCACAGAGCTTCGCAAGATTTGTAATCAGATTGCCCGTTCCGTGATTCGGTGTCTTCAGAATATAAAACAGATCATCGTTCTCCCGGAAGAGATCGACGATCATGTCTTTTTCCCTGTCAAGATAAAAGCGCCGGAACCACTGTCTTCCTGCCATATTCAAACCTCCATACTTTTTGCCGGATCACACGGCTTTCTTCCATCATAACGGTCATGGCATGGTTTGGCAAGATGTTCCGGCGGGTGTTGCCGCTTACCGCGGCAGCTCCGTCTCTATTTTCTCATAGAATCCCCGCAGCATCAGCGACGACGCATATGCAAATACTGCAAACAGAATTACGATCCAGAGAACAAAGGTCATCCAGAAAAGCCGAGGATAGAGGTAATAGATTACTGCCGGCAGCATCCAGAGCACAAACAGGCGGATCCATGTGCCGAGGTTTAAAAGTGCCAGCAAAAAAGCATTGCGTATGATATTAACCGTTTTGTTTTCATATCTGGCAGCCAGCGGAAACTGAAACGGCAGTGCAAATGCAAGCAAAATAAATTCCGCTCCCATCAGCCCGAACAAAAGTCCGGGCGCATTGTTCGCATTCGCAAGATAATACTGCAGCTGAATCCAGAAACATCCAAGGCATAACACATCGATGATCCAGATCACTGTCGACTGTCTGAAATTGGAGCGAAACGCCTCAAAATACGCCTGATGCACTTTTCCCTCTGCGTCTCTGACCATCCTGTTCGTCACCGTAAACAGCGCCGTTACAGACGCGCCGATCGTAATCACCGGAATGCAGGTGAGCACAAAACACAGATTCAGCACAAACAAGTCCCCAAACCGATCCATCTTGTTAAAGAATGCCTGCTTTCTGTCTGACATGTTGCTTCCCTTCCTGATCCTATGTTTTAGCTGTCATACAGCAAACAAATGGAGCTGTTACGTAAATTGATGAATGCATACAAATGCGCTACGTAACAGCTCCATTCCTGTTTTTAAGAATTCCCTGCATCATCCCTTTACAGCGCCGGCTGTCATACCGGACACAATACTCTTCGCCATAAACAAGTATACAACAATGACCGGGAGGATGGCCATGAAAATAAACATGTATACCTGTGCCATGTCGAATTTCAGGAAATCTGCGGAACGCAGTGTCGCTATCAAAATCGGCAGCGTTTTTTTCGCGTCCGACTTCAACACCAGTGCAGGTGTGAAGTAGTTATTCCAGCTGGTGACAAAGGAGAAAATTGCCTGGACAGCGATCGCCGGCTTCATCAGCGGAAGCGCGATCTGGTTAAAGATCCGCATCTCGCCGGCGCCGTCGATTCTGGCTGATTCCATCAGATCCATCGGCAGGTTTGCCTCCATGTACTGCTTCATATAGAAGAACACAGCCGGTGCAGCGATGCCCGGTATAATCAGCGGGATAAAGGAATTCATCAGCCCGATTTTACGCAGCAGGTTGATAAATCCGAGTGCTGTTACCTGTGTCGGGATCATCATGATCGCAAGAATAAAAGTAAAGGCTGCCTTTTTCAGCTTAAAGTTATATGCGTGAATCGCATATGCTGTCATCGTCGAAAAATATGTGCTCAGCCCCGCCGTGCAGATTGCCACGATAAAGCTGTTTAAAAGACCGCGCAGAATCGGAAGATTGCTGTTGTGAAACAGATTGTACAGATTCTTGCTTGCGTAGTGACTCGGAATCAGGGTAAATCCCTGATTCAGCTGTGCCTTGGACCTGGTTGCGTTGACAAAGAGCACGTAGAACCAGAACAGGCAGAGGATCGTAAGCAGGACAAGAACAACATAAGCAATGACACGTCTTGTGCGGACGCCCATTCCATTAGGCTCTTTTCCCGCGTCTCTTTTTTCTGCCATGGAACCCCCTTTCCTCTTCCGGCTCAGAATTGATGCGGAAGACAATGATGCTCAGGATGCCCGTGATGATAAACAGGATCACGGATAATGCACCGCCAAGTCCGTAGTTCTTGCTGTACAGATGCTTGTTCAGATACATGATCAGTGTCATCGTCGTTCTGGTCGGGCCGCCGTCGCCGTTTGTCAAAATCTGCGGCACATCAAACATCTGCAGACCGCCGATCAGTGATGTGATCATGACGTACAGCAGGATCGGCTTCAGAATCGGGAGCGTGACCCGGAAGAAGATCTGGGTCGATGTCGCACCGTCCACCTCCGCCGCTTCATAAAGTGACTGATCAATTCCGAGCATACCGGCCAGAAGCAAAATGGTTGTATTACCAAACCACATCAGGAAATTCATCCCCGCCACCAGCGCGCGGGCACTGACCACGTGCGACAGGAATTTATACGGTGCCTTGAAAATCCCGATATGCATCAGCATGGCGTTGACCGGGCCGGAGTCCGACAACAGTGTGAAAAACAGCATTGCAAACGCGGACGCCATGATCAGATTCGGCATGTAAATGACAGACTGGAAAAACTTTCTTCCCTTCAGGCGAAGCGACGGATCCGAAAACCACGCTGCCAGAATCAGCGAAACAACAATCTGCGGAACAAATCCCATGATCCACATAATCATTGTATTCCCGAAATATTTCATGATGTCGCCGTTTGCAAACAGTGTTCTGAAATTTTCCAGTCCGACAAATGTCGGTCCGACTTCCGTAAGACCGTTTTTAAAATAGTGTTCAAAAAAGCTGTTATAAACGGTTGAAACAAGCGGAATCAGCTGGAAAATGATGAACACGACAAAGAATGGGATCAGGAAGATATATCCCCAGCGATTGTAGCGCACAACTTTTGCGTTTTTTGTCTTGTTCATAACGCTCCCCGTCCTTTTATATCCCAAGTTGGTTTATCATTCAGAACTGACGTTTTATCCGGATTAAACCCGAATTGCGTGCCCCCCTGGCGATCGCCGAAGAGGCACGCAACCCGTCCTCATACTCTATTTTTTAGACTGATTGTAAACCGTGTTTTCTATTTGCTCAAAATGCTCAATGCATTTTTTGCCTTAGCTGATACTTATGAATCAATATGTCAGTTCCGGATACTTCTCTGTGACTGATTTGTAGAATGCATCCAGTGCTTCCTCATAAGAAGCGTTGCCTTCGAAGTAATCCTTCATTGCAGCCTGGAAGGACTCGTTGCAGCCCTGATCATACTCGGAGATGTTGGAGAGATCGATCTTGTCAGCGCCTTCGCAGAACATACCCAGCGGATTCTGGCCGCCCAGCGGTGCAAATGCGAAGCTGTCATCTTTTGCTGCTGCTTCCATTGCCGGTTTGTTGTTTACGAAATCATTGTCCATCTTAACGATGTCTGTCATAACCTGCTCGTTGGTGGTCATCTCTCTCATAATATCAGCAACGAGTGTCGGGTTGTCTGTGCCTGCTGCTGCGCAGATCCATGTGCCGCCCCAGTAGAAGCCCTGCGGACCTACAGTAGCGCCCCAGCCGCCTGCAAATGTACGGGAACCGTCATCTTCGTTTTCGCCGTTGTCAACATTACCCATGGAGAAGTTGATCAGCCATGCCGGTCCGAAGTAGCAGAATACGTCAGCGTCTTTTGCGAAGCCCTTGGACCAGTCATCGGACCACAGTTCAGCTGTGCCGGTCTCGCCTGCGTCAACCTGCTCTTTGGACATATCAACCCATGCCTTGATGTTGTCATCGACATTAATCTTTCCGTCAACAACCCACGGTGATGTTACGTTGTTGGAGAAGGTACGATAGGAATCGTTTACGGTCGATGTGATCTTATAGCCTGCCTCTTTGAGCTTTGCTGCTGTCTCATTGAAGGTATCCCAGTCAGCAACAGCTTTCTGAACTTCTTCCGGATCATCGGAGCCGAGCACTTCTTTCGCGATATCTCTGTTGTAGATCAGAACGCCCGGGCATCCCTGCCAGCTGACACCCTTCAGCTTTCCGTTTTCGTCAGTAACGATGTCTTTGGTGTACTGATACTGGTTTGCCAGTTCATCTTCTCCGATGCCGAGATCTGTAACCGGGATGACAACATCAGTATTGACATACTTCAATGCATAGTCTGCTTCAACCAGGAAAAGGTCTACCTTTTCATCATCTGCTGCATCTGCATTTCCCGGAAGAACCGCATCCAGATTGTTCTGGTAAGCATTTTCGTCAGATGGCGTAACTGTGAATTTTACTTCTACATCGCCGATCTTTCCGCCCTTTGTTGCATCATCCTTATCATTTGCCTCATAGCCCGGCATATGATCGCTCAGTCTTCTTGCAAACTCATCATTCCAGCACTGGATATTCAGCACTTTTCCTTCATCAGACTGAGAATCAGCCGTGGAAGCCGGCGCGGAAGATTCTGATGTAGCTTCTTCTGCAGAGGATGCTGCCGCGGAGGACTCTGCTGCGGAGGATGCTGCTGCAGATGATGCTGCAGAAGAGCTTCCCGAGCCGCCGCATGCTGCCAGTGATGTAGCCATAAGGCCTGCCAATACGATACTGATCACTTTCTTTTTCATATCTTATCTCCTTTCATGACGCCCTTTTGGGTTTCATCAATTTGATACAATGTGATACTTTTTATATATGTGCAACGCTGGTTCCTTCCAGCACATTGCCTGAAACATGGATCTCTTCCGGAATACATGTCTGCCGGTGTTCAATCGTCTCGATCAGTTTTCGGATCGAAATCCTGCCGATCTGCTCTGCATCCTGATGATAAGTCGCAAGGCTCGGCCGCAGGATCTGGCTCATCGGAATACCGTCATAGCCGGCTACACTGACATCCTCCGGAACTGAAAGATGCATTTTTTCCAGCTCGATCATGCCGCCCAGATAAGAATAATCATCCGGAAAAATGATTGCGGTCGGCGGATCCGGCAGCTCCATCAGATAACGTGTCGCCTGCCGGCTTTTATCCGGATCATGATAGCGGGCGGGCACCAGATAGTTTTCCTGCACTTCGATCCCGTGATCCTTTAAGGCCCGGTTAAATCCGACCAGCCGCTTGTTTGTAACCGATGTCGGATCCCCATAGATAAATGCGATCTTTCGGTGACCCTGGCCAATCAGGTAAGAGGTAAGTGCGTAACTCCCTTCCATGTTGTCGGACATCACACAGCTGACACTGTCAAATGCGTAATCAATGGTGACGACCGGAACTTCACTTTTGACCAGTTCCATCACCTCTATACTCGAAAACTCAACATTTGCAATCAGTACGCCGTCACATTTCCGATAACGGCAGTGCTGCAGATAGGACATTGGTTTTCCGCCGATGTTTTTCCCGATAAAGGTGATATCGTATCCGAGTTTTTCAGATTCATCTTTCGCCGCGTCCAGAATTGCCGCAAAGTACTCGTGTGTCAGACCTGAATTCATGTCGTCTACAAACAGGACGCCAATATTGTGTGAACTGTTTGTTTTCAGCTGTCTGGCCGCCGTGTTGGGCACATAGTTCATTTCGCGGGCCGTTTTCCGGATCATCTCTGCTGTCTCCGGAGCAATGTCTCCGTAATAATTGAGCGCTTTACTGACTGTCGATACTGAGACGCCGCATTTTTTTGAAATATCTTTGATGGTAACTGTACTTCCCATATTACCTTCTTTCTGCCGCATCCCCGCTACGGTTCGCGCTGTATCGAATACGTTTTCGTAAACATATTGTACTTCTGTTCATTTTCAAATGCAACCCTTAACATTTCACAATTTCGAAACTATTTTTTTGGTGATAATGCACATATTTGTCCGTTTTTATTGTTTGGTGTTTGCATTTTTCAGCACCCGGCTATATACTGAAGAAAATTCATAAGGGTGTTTTGCGCCATCGTGCGAAAACGTATTCGCTTTTGATTCGGACAATTATGATTCGGAAAACAAAGAAAGAGGTCTTACTTATGGGAAAGTATGGGTATTTTGACGATCAGAATAGAGAATATGTAATTACAAATCCAAGAACACCGCTTCCCTGGATCAATTATCTCGGGTCGCATGATTTTTTCCGGCTGATTTCCAACACGGCAGGCGGCTATTGTTTCTATAAGGATGCAAAACTCCTGCGCCTCACACGCTATCGCTATAACAACAGTCCGATGGACTGCGGCGGGCACTATTTCTATATTAAGGAAAAGGATGTGATCTGGAACCCGGGCTGGCAGCCCGTTCAGACAGAACCGGATCACTACACCTGCCGGCACGGTCTCGGATATACCGTGATTTCTGCCGGGAAGAACCAGCTGGAAGCAAAACAGGAAGTTTTTGTACCGGTTGATACGCCTTGCGAAGTATCACGTCTGACCCTGACAAACAACAGCCCGGAAGAGAAATCCTTCGACGTATTCAGTTACGTAGAATTCTGCCTCTGGAATGCTGAAGATGATTCCACCAATTTCCAGCGGAATTTTTCTCTGGCTGAGGTAGAAGTCGAAGGCAGCCGCATTTATCACAAAACAGAATACAGAGAGCGGCGCAATCATTACGCAGTATTTGCCGTCAACCGGGAGATTGAGGGATTTGACACGAGCCGGGATGAATTCGTCGGTTTGTACAACGGAGCCGCCAATCCGCAGGTTGTCGCAGAAGGCCAAAGCCGCAACAGCATCGCGCACGGCTGGGCGCCTGTCGGAAGCCATCATCTGTCCTGCCGGCTT
>CAZRNI010000005.1:11391-30965 GCA_964601425.1 uncultured Eubacterium sp.
GCGCCGGGCGAAAGCACTTCCATGATTTTCGTACTTGGTTACTGCGAAAATCCGGTGGACGAGAAATTTGAGGCCCCGGGCATCATCAACAAGGCTCCTGCCGACCGCCTGCTCGCAAAGTTTCAGACAGACGAACAGGTCGACGCCGCATTATCAGACCTCGCACATTACTGGGATTCGCTTCTTGCGAAACTCCAGATCAGCAGTCCGGATGACCGGCTGAACCGCATGGTTAATATCTGGAACCAGTATCAGTGCATGGTCACATTCTGCATGAGCCGCAGTGCAAGCTATTACGAGAGCGGTCTGGGAAGAGGCATGGGATTCCGTGACTCCTGCCAGGATCTGCTCGGATTTGTCCACCTCATTCCGGAGCGGGCGCGCGAGCGTATTATTGATATCGCCAACACACAGTTTGAAGACGGAAGTACCTATCACCAGTACCAGCCGCTGACCAAACGCGGCAACGCCGGAATCGGCGGCGGATTTAACGATGATCCACTCTGGCTGATCGCAGGCGTCTCGGCCTACATCCGCGAAACCGGAGATTTCAGTATCCTCGATGAAATGTGTTCCTTCGATAACAGCGAGACATCCAAAGCAACGCTGATGGAACATCTGCGCAGAAGCTTCGGATATATCGTCAATCACAAGGGGCCGCACGGACTTCCCCAGATCGGCCGCGCCGACTGGAATGACTGTCTCAACCTGAACTGTTTCTCCACTACGCCGGGCGAGAGCTTCCAGACAACCGGACCGAGCGAAGGCCCCGTCGCCGAAAGCGTTTTTATTGCAGGCATGTTTGTCAAATACGGTCTGGAATATGCCGAGCTCTGCGAGCATACCGGCCTCTCAAACGAGGCCGCTGCAGTCCGCCGCGAGGTGGAAGAGATGAATAAAGCCATTCTCGGCGCCGGATGGGACGGTGCGTGGTTCATCCGCGCATTTGACGCCGCATCCAATCCGGTCGGCAGTCATGTTTGCGAAGAAGGAAAAATTTATATAGAATCTCAGGGCATGTGTGTCATGGCAGGCGTCGGTACAGAGACCGGCGAGGCCGCCGCCGCCCTGGAAAGCGTTGCAAAAGATCTGGATTCCGAATACGGCATCGTGCTGCATCAGCCGGCATACACCGTCTTCCATCCGGAGCTTGGCGAGATTTCCTCCTACCCGCCGGGCTATAAAGAAAATGCGGGCATTTTCTGTCATAACAACCCGTGGATCGCATGTGCTGAAACCGTCCTCGGTCACGGAAACCGGGCCTTTGAAGTATTCCGGAAGACCTGCCCGTTTTATCTGGAAGACAAAGTCGACACCCGCCGGGTCGAGCCCTATGTATACTGTCAGATGATAGCCGGACCTGACTCTGCGACATTCGGCGAAGGCAAAAACAGCTGGCTGACCGGCACAGCCGCATGGACATTTTCCTGTATGAGCCAGTACATCCTCGGCATCAAGCCGACACTCGACGGTCTGCAGATTGATCCCTGCATTCCGGATACCCTTAAGGGATATCACTGCGAGCGGACTTACCGCGGTGCAGTTTATCACATCGATATTGATAATTCGGCCGGCGTGCAGCACGGCGTCGTTTCCATGACCGTAAACGGGAAACCGGTTAACGGCACGCTGATCCCGGTCACAGAAGGATGCGCGGAATATGATGTGAAAGTGACGCTGGGTTAATTTTCTTAAATCGAACTCTTTGATGAATTACATGCGCATGTTTAAGGTCCTCCACTTAGATACAAAATACGAAAGGAGCTTCTCTATGAAACAATTTCCGGAAGGGTTTGTGTGGGGCGCGGCCAGCGCCTCCTACCAGATCGAGGGCGGCGCATACGAAGACGGCAAAGGTCTTTCGATCTGGGACCATTTCTCGCATGTGCCCGGGAAAGTTTTCAACGGACAAAACGGTGATATCGCCTGTGACGCCTATCACCGGTTTGAAGAAGATCTTGATCTGATGCAGCAGCTCGGCATCCGGAATTACCGCTTCAGCATCAGCTGGCCGCGTGTGTTTCCGGATGGTACAACAAATGGTGCGGGGACAGAAGTTTTTCCCGAATCCTGCCGGAATGCAGGCATGAGCGGCAGTCCGGATCCGTCAGCCCGCTCAGATTCGTGTCAGCAAAACAGCAGTGCCGGTGACCCGTCCGGACTGAACAAGGCCGGCATCGCCTATTATGACCGGATCGTGGACGGCTGCCTTGCGCGCGGCATCACGCCCTGGATTACCCTGTATCACTGGGATCTTCCTCTGGCACTCTACCACAAAGGCGGCTGGGCAAACCGTGAGACTGCGGAGCATTTTGCCCGCTACGCAGCGTTTATTGCCGGTCATTTTAAAGGACGTGTTTCTCACTACATTACCATCAATGAGCCGCAGTGCATCATCGGCATGGGTATGGAAAGCGGACTTCACGCGCCCGGTCTGCATCTCGATCACAAATCTCTGTTCCTGTGCTGGCACAATCTTCTGCTGGCGCACGGAATGGCCGCGAAAATCATCCGGGAAACTGTGCCGGATGCGGTGATCGGCGTCTCATCGACAGGCGCGCTTGCTTATACCGCAGAGACTGAAGGCCCGACGCCGGATGCGCTTGTACAGGCGTCCTTCAAATCCCTGCCGCTTGCAGAAAATCCGGGTTACTATTTTAATCATCAGTGGTTTCTGGACCCGGTTTTCCTCGGGCATTATCCCGATGATCCGGAAAACCCCTGGGCACCGTATACGGCTGAAGTGCCTGCATCCGATCTGGATATCATTTCCGCACCTGTCGATTTTGCGGGTTTAAATTTATACAACGGCCACGAGCTGATCCGGGACAACAGCGGAACATACCGGACCGCCGAAAAATATCCCGGCTATCCGAGAACGGCCCTGAAATGGCCCGTCACCCCGGAAGTTTTTTACTGGGGACCGCGCTTGATTTTTGAGCGTTATCATAAACCGGTATACATCACGGAAAACGGTCAGAGCTGCAACGACCGGATTTTCCTCGACGGAAAAGTCCATGACCCTGACCGGATCGACTTTCTGCACAGATATCTCAGAGAACTGAAAAAGGCCTGTGTGGATGATATTCCTGTACACGGTTATTTTCACTGGTCTCTCACTGATAATTTCGAGTGGCACAGCGGTTATGATGACCGCTTTGGTCTGATCTACATTGATTACCGTGATCAAAGGCGTATTCCAAAAGACAGCGCCTCCTGGTATGCGGAGGTGATCCGCACAAACGGAACACTGCTGTAAACACTTAGCAAAACCGATTCCAATTGTGATCTCCAAACGCGCAACGGCGGATGTGCGAGGTGCTGCCTTCTACAGAAGTTCTCTTCTACACAGCAAGGACAATCGCGATTGATACAATGAACATGCAGAAAGGTGAAAAGGTTGTTATCACCGGCGGCGTCACAAACGGCCAGTCCGGCAATACGAATCTGATCAAGATTGAAGAAGTGTAAACACCAGAAACATTCACGCGAATCATAAAATACCATCACAGGATTATTTGCAATACAGATACTCCTGCGATGGCATTTTTATTTCTCAGCAAATCTGCACCGTCTTTTCATCGGGTATAAAAAGATCCGCCGAGAACAGCTCCCGCGCCAGCCTGACAAGCTGCTCCGTGTCTTCCGCGCCGCAGGTCTCGCAGGGCGAGTGCATGGCCAGCTGTGCGACGCCGATATCTGCAGTACAGACGGCTGCCTGATTGCCTGAAATATTGCCCAGCGTCGAGCCGCCGGGAATGTCGGAGCGGTTGTGGAACTCCTGCAGCGTTACACCCGCGCGCTCTGCGAGCAGACGCACAATGGCACCGGACATTCCGTCTGTCGTGTAGCGCTGGTTCGCACTGTATTTCAGGACAACCCCGCCGTTTAAGTGCGGATGGTTGACCGGATCCGCCTTGTCCGTGTGATTCGGATGCACCGCGTGCGCGTTGTCGGCGGAGAGCATGAAGCTGCCGGCAATCCGACGCTTATAATCCGTGCGCGTGTCACCCAGTCCCTCGCTGATCCGCTCCAGTGTGTCCGCAAGGAATGTCGACGCCGCGCCCTGCCGGGTCGATGATCCGACTTCTTCATTATCAAAAACGACATGGACCGGGATCTGCCGCGTCAGTGCACCTTCATCCACGCCCGAAGAATCACTCTCCAGGAATCCCTGCAGCGATGCAAATGCGCACTGCACGTCATCCAGGCGGGGACTCATCAGGAACTCCTCATTCGCCCCGAACACCGTGCCCGGCTGCCGGTTGTAAAGAGAAAGATCCCCGTCCAGAATGTCCCCGGCATCCACACCGGCCGCATCCGCAATCAGTTCTGCCAGCGGCCGGCTTTCCGCCATGCCGTACAGCGGCAGCAGATCCTTCTGCGCATTGTATGCATATCCTTTGTTGGCCTCGCGGTTCATGTGGATCGCCAGACTCGGAATCACCAGAAGATCCCTGTCGAGATTCACGAGACGGCATTCCATGCCTGCACCTGCATGACCTCTGGCGTTCATCTCCTGCATTCCCGAATCCGATCCGTCATCTGCTTCCGCCTTCAGACCCTTCAGATCTGCACCGCTTCTTACAAAGATACGTCCCGCCACCGAGAGCGGCCGGTCAAACCACGGTGCCATCAGCAGGCCACCGTACGGCTCGACATTCAATTTCGTATAAGCCTGATCTGCCTGCATTTCCGGATTCCGTTTGATCTTCAGAGATGGTGAATCCGAATGGCTGGCCATGATCATAAATCCCGCTAATTTCTTTTCTGCGACTTCACGGATACTGCAGATATCATCCGCCGCACAGTCTTCTGCCGGAATCCGGAACGCCGCAATTGCAGACCCGTTCCGGATCACGTAATACTTTCCGCCCGGCCGGATCTCCCAAATATTATTTTCAGACAGCTGCTGATAACCCGCATCATCCAGCAGCTCCTTCTGGCCTTTTATCACATGATAACTGGTCGGGTGCTTTTCAATAAATGTAAGCAGTTTCTGATTATATGGATTGCTCATGTCGAAGTCTCCTGTTTTTTTCTATTTGAATAGTATATTCCCTTCCCGGGTTTTTCGCATCATTTTATTGCAGTTCCATTTTATTTCCGTTAATATGCCGCATTCCATTTATTCGGATAAATAAATGCAATTTTATGGTTGACTTCATCCATTGGTAATGCTATTATGGAAACACGAAACAAACAATCTTTCGGAAGGAGGAACTGTCATGACTTACAGCGACAACAAAAACAACTGCAGCACAACAGATCATGCCGCCTCTCCAAAAAATCATGCCGCTTCTCCCGAAAATATGGATATCATCCGGGAATCCGCCGGTTCTTACAATGCTCTCTCGAAGGAACATCTATATACGATCGATGACTATTATGCCCTCCCGGAGGATCAGCGTGTAGAACTGATCGACGGCCGCTTCTATGATATGGGCGCACCGGCTGTGATTCATCAGCTGATACTGGGAGAACTTTTTACACTGTTCAAAGAATGCAGCAAGAGACACAATATACCCTGCACTGTCCTGATGGCGCCCTGTGATGTACGCCTGGACAGAGACAACTATACCATGGTACAGCCGGATCTTCTGGTTCTCTGTCATGACTTTGACATCCATGCAATCCGGTTCGAAGGCGCACCGGATCTGGTCGTCGAAATCCTGTCACCTTCCACCCGTGTGAAAGATTCCATCCTGAAGCTGCATAAATACCAGCGGGCAGGCGTCCGGGAATACTGGATCGTCGACACGAAAATCCACTCCGTGACTGTACATTTTTTTGAAGAAGGAGAAGGCCGCATACAAAATTATGACTTTGCCGATTCCATACCGGTTCGTATTTCCGACGGATTATGTGAGATTGATTTTTCTGAGATCATGGATGTTATTAGCAGATACTACGATTAAGCTGTCAAACACACGATTTTATGATTCACGTAAATATCGGACTGTGCGAGGGAGGAAATATCTATGACGATCAAAGAAATGAAAGAGCGAAAGATTGAGCTGGGACTGACCAATGAAATGATCGCGGAACTGGCGGACCTGCCGCTGAGTACCGTACAGAAGATCTTTGCGGGTATCACAAAAGCCCCGCGCAAAGCAACGATCGACGCACTGTCCACGGTATTGTCCGGACCGGCAGATGTATCCGTCACACAAATCGCCGGAGGGAGATCTGATCCTTCCGCAGACAACACACAGACCGGCAGTGCAGAGAGTTCACAGACCGGCAGTGCAGACAGCGAGAAAGCAGAGTGGCACCGGATCCACGAACAATATATTGAAGACACTTTCCTGCAGAATCTGACGCCGGCAGATCTGAAATTCGCCAAACTGCTGGGCAAAACATTTCCTTCTCCGGACGGGATGGTCCGGGAATCCGCCGGACAATACGGAAGTGCACTTCCGAAACGCAGTAAATGCACCATTGACGATTATTATGCACTTCCGGATGACCAGCGCGCAGAACTGATCGACGGACATTTTTATGACATGGGTGCACCCACAGTGATTCATCAGATGCTTTTAGCCCGGCTGCAGTATCTTTTTATGGAATGTATCGAACGCCATGAAATGCCGTGTATTGCCCTCCAGTCCCCCTGCGACGTGCGGCTGGACAAAGATAACTATACAATGGTTCAGCCGGATCTGATGGTCGTCTGTCACGGATTTGATACCAGTGCCATCCGGTACGAAGGCGCCCCGGATCTGGTTGTTGAAGTTTTATCTCCGTCTTCCCGTATGAAAGACATGGTTCTGAAGCTGCACAAATATCAGCGGGCCGGCGTCCGGGAATACTGGATTGTAGATCCGAAAAACCACACTGTCACGGTGCACAACTTCACCGATCCGGACTACGATCCGCAGAAATACACCTTCGCTGACGAAATTCCTGTCGGCATCTCTGACGGACAGTGCAGCATTGATTTTTCCAGAATACAGGAGTGGCTCTCCCGCTTTGACAGCAGGAATTCGTGATGGATTCCTGCTTCCAGCTAACACGCTAACATCTTTCTGCGGAACAAGACAGAAATGGAGATCTCGTGCATATGAACAAAAATGACTATCAGAAACCGGATCAAAGCAATCTCGTCCGCGAAGCATACGGCGATTACAGCGCACTCAAAAATGACCGTCTCTATACCATTGAAGACTACTATGCTCTCCCGGATGATGTGCGTGTTGAACTCATTGACGGCGTTTTTTATAGAATGGATGCGCCTTCCGGCATACACCAGTTTATTCTGGGAGAATTGCATATTCTGTTCTACAAATGTATACAGGATCACAATATGCCCTGTCAGGTTTTATTTGCACCTTTTGATGTCCGGCTGGATCGTGATGATTATACGATGGTGCAGCCGGATCTGATGGTGTTCTGCCAGGATTTTGATCTCGGCATGCGCCGCTATGAAGGTGCGCCTGATCTCGTTATCGAAATACTGTCGCCTTCTACCCGCAGTAAGGATATGATTCTGAAGCTGCGCAAGTACCGTCAGGCAAACGCCCGGGAATATTGGATCATAGATCCTGAAAACCGAAAAATCATAGTTCATCATTTCGAAGACGAGAACTACCGGCCGCAAAATTATACGTTTAATGATCAAATTCCGGTCGCTATCGCAAAGGGACTCTGCCGGATCGATTTTTCCGAAATTGTCAGAAAATTAGAAGCGCTGCAGGTTCACTAAAACCCGCAGCGTCCTGTCAGCTGATCTTCCACTGCACATGACTTCCGTCTTCATCCCGCGTAACCAGCAGCTGATCCTCCATCTCCTGCTGCAGCTCTGTGACATGCGAGATGATTCCAATCATCCGCGTATCACCGGCCATTTCCCGCAGGACACGGACCGCCTGATCTCTTGCATGATCATCCAGGGATCCGAACCCTTCATCTATAAACATAATATCCAGGTTTATGCCGGCCGCATTTGCGCGAATCTGATCCGCCATACCGAGTGCCAAGGAGAGCGCCGCCATAAAGGATTCTCCACCCGAAAGGGTCCTGACTTCGCGTTCCTGTCCGGTGATTGTCGAAAACACAGTCAGATCAAGCCCTCTGTTTTTCCCGACGCCCGCCTTCTCCAG
The DNA here is from genome assembly GCA_964601425.1 of uncultured Eubacterium sp. GTDB lineage: Bacteria > Bacillota > Clostridia > Lachnospirales > Lachnospiraceae > CADBRN01. The sequence goes on from CAZRNI010000005.1 coordinate 19,494, forward strand.
GTCAACCATACGCAGTTCGAACTGTCCGCCGGACATCTCCAGGAACCTGTGGTTTGCAGCCTGCAGGATTCCTTCCAGATAATACCGCTGTACATATGTCTCAATGTCCATCCGGCCGCCGCTCACGTTTCCGGAAAGAAGCTGATACAGCGTTGTGATACGTTCATGTTCTTCCACCACGGCTCTGCGCCCGGTGAGAACCGGCTGCAGACGCTCCAGCGCGGTTGTGTTGCTCTGTACCTGCCCGTGAATTTCCTCCAGCGCTTCCTGCGCATCTTTCATCTTTCTCCCGGCCAGTTCCGCTGCCTCTTTGACAACGGAAAGATCCGGCTCCTGCTGCGCGCCGATCGCTTTCACGGCTACTTCCTTTTTTCCTTCTGTCGACGCTTTTTTTATCTGCCAGCGCTCGACTGTCTTCTGCAGTGCAGCAGCAGATGTCCTTGTATGAGTTTCTGTGATCTGCTGCCAGACTGCATCCTCTATCCCTTTGTCAGCCAGAATCTTCCGGTATGCCTCCTCTTTGGATAAAGCATCTGCTTCCAGCGACGGCAATTCCTCTCTCAGATGGTGAATCAGTGTCTCTGCCTGTTCCAGATCCGCGCGTGTTTTTTCTGCGGCCGTTCTGGACTGTCCTGCCGCCTGATCACAGCGCTGCTTTTCCTTCCCGGCCGCATCAAGTTCTTCACGGATCTGCCGCTCCGCCAGATCAATGTTTAACGAAGTGCGGACGCTCTCCGGCTCCATGGGCAGCGATCCCGAAAATGCATCGGCTGCAGCCACTGCATCAGAATCCCGCATGATCCCGCGTACTTCTTTTGCCTTCTGCACCAGCAGTGCCCCTGCCGCGTGCGCTGTCTGTGCCGCCTGTTCCTGGCGGTTTCTTGCAGTTGATGCACGCTGTTCCACTGCATCCAGCATCTCTCTGGTCAGTTCGCGGTCCTCCTCCGCCAGTCTGCAGGGATCCGGATGCTCCGTGGATCCGCAGACCGGACATGGCATGCCGGGCTGCAGCTGTTCCCGCGCCAGCAGTCCCGCCTGGGCATTCAAATAGCGCATACGCAGCTGTTCATACTGTGCCTGTACTTGCTGATACGCAGCGGCTGTTTCTGCATATTTTTGTTTTGCACCCGCTGCCTTCTTCTCTGCCGCGCGATATTCGCCAAACAGTTTTTGTGCGGCATCCGCACGCGTTTTGATAACGGTATATGCCGCTGCCGCCTCTGTCTGTTTCCCGACCGCTGTCTGTGCCTGCTTTTCTGCCGTTTCCGCTGTTTCCTTCAGCGCTGGAAGTTTCGCCAGCCAGGTTTCCTGTTTCTCTCTTGCCTGCGCAGCTGCTTTTTCCGCGTCCTTTGCGCGCATCCACACAGCCTGGATCTCATACGCATCCTGAATCTGCCGGGCCAGCAACGCATTCGAGCGGATGGCAGGCTCCTCTTCGGCACATTCCGCCAGTACCCGCGCCGCTTCTTTCAATTCTGCGAACCGCTGAGCCAGCTGCTGCGCTGCGTTCAGCGCATCCCGCCTTTTCAGAAACATCTGGCTCGCGTCTTCGTAAACGTTCCTGTTCTGCGCCTCCTGCTTCTTCTGCACATCACAAAGTTGTTCCAGCCCAGACAGAAACTGCTCCAGATCTGAAATCGAGAGATGCTCTGCCTGCATGATCCGCTGCTGCAGAACGCGCATCTGTTTTGTATCTGCCGGCCCTGCCGGAGCCTCCTGCGCAGGCGTTTTTACTGTATCTTCAGATATTCCTTCGTCAGACGACTTTAACGCCCCCGCACCGTCTGTCTCATTCACCACCAGAACCGGGGCTTCCTCCTCCGGAATCTGCACATGGGACACTTCCGTCTGGCAGACCGTCCGGATTCTTGCCATTTCCTGCTGCTTTTCCCTGCGGCGCCCCGCGAGCTCATCGACAATATTCTGATAGATTTCCGTGTGAAACAGCCGCCGGAAGATCTCCTTCTTCCTGTCGGAATTTGCCCGCAGCAGATCCATGAATTCACCCTGGGCAATCATTGCCACCTGCATAAACTGCTGCTTGCTGAGACCGACAATCTCCTCCAGTTTCTGATTTGCTTCCTTCTGCGGATACTCGGTTCCGTCCGGCATGATCAGAGCGACTGATCCATGTTCTTTCGTCATACCGCTGCCGCGCCGGACCGGACGCATATGCTGCGGAACACGCTGAACCGTATACACTTCCTCACCGCTGCCCCGGCGCTCGGAAAACATCAGCTCCACAAAAGGCGCAAGCGCCGGATCAGCATACTGGCTCTGCAGTTCCTGTCCGCTCTTTTTATTAATGCCGGAACTGGCCTCTCCGTAAAGCGCAAAAACAATGGCATCAAAAATCGTCGTCTTCCCGGCTCCGGTATCCCCGGAGATCAGAAACACGCTCTGGTTTGGTTTTGTAAAATCTATTTCCGTGCGCTTCCCGTAGGAGCCAAACGCCTGTATGATTAATTTGACAGGTCTCATTTATGCCGCCCTTCTCCAGTTTGTTATATTGTAAGGATTCAACACGCATTGATCACGTCCCGCAGCAGCTCCCGCTCGGCTGCATCCGGATTCTTCAAAAATGTGCAGCAGAGTTCGAAGGGGTCCAGCTGCTTCTCCGGTGTAACTGCTGCAGTGTAATCGGCCGTCCGGACATATTCCCGTCTGATTTCCAGAAGATATGGAAATGCAGCGCGAATCCGGTCCTGAACGTCTGCGAGGGATTCTTTTCCTGCCTGCTTTTTATCAATGGTTTCTGCATCAGCAGGCATTGCAGCACTTTCCCCCGCTGCCCCTTCCCGCTCTGCGGGTGCAGCGTCTTCTGTCTCGTCCTGCAGTGTCACGGATACGTAATCCTCACACCGCTGTGCCAGCACTTCCCGAAGCGTACCGCTGATTTTCCGAAGTTCACGCAGTGGTGTCAGCGGCAAAACGGAAGTCTGTATACACGCGCCATTCGGATCTCCAGCCTGTTTTCCGGAAGCCTCCACGAGAATTACTCCCTTCTTCTGCCCCGCCTCGCTGACGGAACAGGCCAGCGGCGTGCCGCAGTAACGGAGCGTCTCCGCTCCTACTTTCATCGGTTTGTGAATATGGCCCAGTGCTGCATAGTCAAACGGCGCGAGCAGTTCTGATGAAACGGCATCAATATTGCCGGCCGTCCGGATCTCCGATTCCGCACGTTCCACATCCTCCACATCTTTGCCGGCGGGCAGATAAAACTGATGACTCACCAGTATATTCCGCTCCAACTCATTTATGTTCTCCCGCGCAAGCAGTCTGGTCAAACTCTCTTCATACGATAGATTATTCCCGTTTTCATCCGTACCGACGATCTGCTTCACCATCGATGGTTTCACAAACGGAAGCAGGTAGAAATTCACAGGTCCATCATCATCCTGCAGGACAATTTTTTCAATATACTCGTCTTCTGTCTGTGGAGGCAGCCCGATCATATGAATCCGCTGTTTTGCCAGCACATTCCGGAAGCAGTCCAGACGCGGACCGCTGTCATGATTTCCGCTGATCAGCATAATCTCCATGCCGGGCACAGCTTCCGTCAGCTGATCGATAAACGCATCAAAAAGCGCAACCGCCTCTGCCGACGGGACAGCCTTGTCATAGATATCGCCTGCAATCAGGATGGCATCCGGCTGTTCTGCCGCTGTATAGTCCGCAATCTGCCGCAGAATATAAGCCTGATCTTCCGCCAGATCCCGGTTCATCAGCCGAAGACCGATGTGTAAATCTGAAATATGAATCCATTTCATCGTATTAATCCCCTGTAAACCCCAGGACACCGAGACAACTGTTCTGCGTCCCTGCTTTTCATGCTTTTCATTTATTCTATCCAATCAAGCAAAAAACCGCAATACTTGACATAAATATTATCCATCTGTTATAATTTCGACATCAGTTGAGGGCAGGATCGCTGAAATAGCGGAGGAGGTTTCCAATGGAAATGACCGGCAGAGAAATTGTTAATCTGATTGAAAAGCTTGAAGCAGAGGGCATGACACTGCCTTCCAAGAATCATCAGCTATTCTTTCAGCAGGAAAAAATCTCCGTATACACCATCTTCCCGTTCTTCTGCTCCGACTTCATCAGAGAAATCTTCCTGACCATCATCTCCGCCTTCGGCACCTTCACCGACTTCCAGTTTCCGCTCATTTTGCGAATCAGCGTCACATGTGGCACAAACTTCTCCCGGTCATAAGCAATTCCGGCTGCATCCAGCGCATCGCGAACAGCCTTCGCAGTCCCGTTCAGTCCCTGGTTTCCCTTCGCGCCTGCAAAGAGCAGGTCCCCGAAACACCCGGCCTCCGACAGCGTAACCCGAAACGGCTTTACTTTCACGGTACGCATTGCCGCCTTTACCGCTTCCGCATCTTTACATTCCCCGATAAATGCCAGTGTCATGTGAAGATTCTGAAGCGGCACATAATTTCCCTTCACGCCGTTTTTCTTCAGCGCGTGCATCATTTCCATCAGCGGCTTCTTGATTTCATCTGTAAATTGTATGGCGATAAACAGTCTCATAAATCTACTCCATGTACAAAGAAGCTGCCGCAAATGCAGCAGCCTCTCCTCATAGCATTATCTTAATTACAGGTCAAAATACATCTCGTACTCCATCGGCGTCGGCATCTCTGTGTGACGCTGCAGGTCTTTTCTGCGGTCACGGATCCAGATCTCGATGAGCCTCTCCGGGAATACGCCGCCGACTGTCAGGAAGTCGTGGTCTTTTGCCAGTGCCTTCAGGGAAGAACCGAGCGACTTCGGCAGACCTTTAATCTTCTCTTTCTCCTCGTCAGAGAGATTGTAGAGGTTGAAATCATACGGTCCGTATCCTTCTGCGACCGGATCGATCTGGTTCTTGATGCCGTCCAGGCCGGCCATCAGAATTGCCGCATATGCGTAGTACGGATTGCAGGTCGCATCCGGATTGCGCAGCTCAAAACGCTTCTGATCCGGCGCCTTTGCATATGCCGGAATACGGATGACGGAGCTTCTGTTTGCCGTTGCAAATCCAACCGTAACCGGTGCCTCAAAGCCAGGCACAAGACGCTTGAAGGAGTTTGTGCTCGGATTTGTAAAAGCACACAGCGCAGCGATGTGACGCAGCACGCCGCCGATGAAATACAGCGCCGTCTGGGACAACTGGGAGTAACCGTTCTCATCGTAGAACAGCGGTTTGCCATCCTTGAACATATGCATATGGACATGCAGTCCGTTGCCAGCCTCATTGTACACCGGCTTCGGCATGAAGGTAACCGTCTTACCCTCGCGGATTGCCTGATTTTTGACGATGTACTTCGTCAGCATGGTCTTGTCAGCCATCTCAGTCAGACCGCCGAACTCAACCTCGATCTCCAGCTGACCCGGGCCGCCGACCTCGTGGTGATGATATTTCACACGAATGCCCTGATCTTCCATCTGCATCGCAACGCGGCTTCTGAAATCATACAGAATATCACTCGGCGGCGCCATGTGATAACCTGCCTTGTGTCCCATCTTATACGCAAGGTTCTGCTCGTCGTCCTTTCCGGCATTCCAGATCGCCTGTTTCGTATCGATATGGAATCCGGAGTGATTCGCCTCATTTGCAATACTTACATGATCAAATACATGGAACTCAAATTCCGGCCCGATCCGGTATTCATCCGCGATGCCCGTGCTCTTCATGTATTCTTCAGCGCGCTTGCAGACATTGCGCGGATCCTGGTCGAACGGCCGGTTGTGCGGATGATCAATCACAAACACATCACCGATCATCGCCAGTGTCTTAATCTCCATAAACTTGTCAATGTACGCACTGGTGATATCAGGAATAAATACCATATCACTCTTCTCAATCGGTGCGAATCCATAGTTGCTGCCGTCAAATCCAATACCGCTTTTGAGCGTCTCTTCCGTGAAACGCTGCGCCGGAATGGTCAGATGACGCCATCTGCCGTTCAGGTCGATCATCATAAAATCGACCATCTTCACATCATTGTCATCGATGTACCGTTTCAGTTCGTTGTAAGTGCGGAACATTCTGTAAAAACTCCTTTCCTTCTCCGCCGCGGCGCGGCCATCACATCCACATATAGCTGTATATCATTATAAAATAGAACGTCCCGCGAAACAAGCACCGTTCCGCGGGACGCATACAAATCTTCTCTTCTGTTTTTTTATCCGGTTTCAGACAGTACTTCATCCGGTCATTCCGTATCCGGTCACAGACACCGCTTCATCCGGTCATTCCGTATCCAGCCGCTGCCGCTCTACCAGCTCAGCAAATGTTCCCTTTTGGGCAATCAGTTCTTCGTAGGTTCCGTCTTCGATGATTTTGCCGCCGTCCATGACCAGAATGCGGTTACAGTGCCGGATCGTGCTGAGTCTGTGCGCGATCACGATTCGCGTACATTTCAGCTGATCCAGTGCCTCTGATACCTGTTTCTGTGTCTTGTTGTCCAGCGCGCTGGTCGCCTCATCAAACATCAGAATCTTCGGTTTGGGGGCAACCGCCCGCGCAATCATAAGCCTCTGCTTCTGTCCGCCGGAAATACCGCCCTGCCCTTCCGATATCAGCGTGTGCATTCCCATCGGCATATCCCGGATATCATCCGCAATTCCGGCAATTTCCGCCGCCTCCCACGCTTCATCCAGTGTGAGCTGCGGGGCTGATATCGTGATATTGGAGAAAATATCCCCCTGAAACAGATCCCCGTTCTGGGTCACAACACCCATTTTCTTTCTGAGGGAACGCAGATCAACCGAATTAATATCGCGCCCGTCATAGTAGATGGCACCTTTATCCGTCTTTTCAAACCCGAGCAGAAGCCGCACAAGCGTCGACTTTCCGCAGCCGGTTTTCCCGACAATCGCTATGTAATCCCCGCTCCTGATCTTTAAGGAAAAATCTTCCAGCACCCAGGGTGCATTGTCCTCGTAGCGGAATGATACGTGGCTGATTTCAATATTGCCGGAGACATTTTTAACCGCTTCTTTATCAGAACTCATCTCCGGCTCTGCGTTCAGAATCGGCTCTGCCATTTCCAGAACCGGCGGAATTGCAGCGATCGAAATCGCAATGCCGGACAGTGCGGTAAATGCCCCCATAACCCGGCCGTAAGCTGCGGTAAACGCAAAATACTGCGACGGCGCCACCCCGGACGTTACTGCACAATAGTACAGAACAATATTACCGACCAGAGAAACACCCAGCGTCAGAACCGGATTCACCTTCAGAAATGCCGGCGGATTATACTGCAGCTGTGCACTTCGTGCATAGCGTTTTCCCCAACGGGCAAATGCACGTTTCTCCGCGCCGGACAGACGGAGTTTCTGCATTCCGCTGACCATCGCAAAGCTGATACCGGACACTTCCGCCATTACCTTCATTTTTTCTCTTGTGACACGAATCTGCAGAAGCGACGTCGCAAGGCCGAGCAGTGCCGTCACAACGATAATCGAAATAGACGGAACAACCAGCATCGGTGAGAAACGAAAGATCTGGGTAATATATAAAAGCGAAAGCAATGCACTCAACCCTGTTGAAAATACATTGTTCAGCAGCATCTCACACAGCGACTGGACCGATGCCACGCGGTTTGCAAGCTCACCGGACGCATACTTTCTGAAAAAGCTGACCGGCAGCATTAAAACACGCATCATCACGGCGGCTTCCACGCCCATCGAAATTTTTGTGGAAATCCGTCCCATGATCAGACTCTGTATCACTTCCAGCAGCTGCGACGCAAACGCAGCACACAGCAGGAAAATCGCCATGCCCAGCAGCAAAGCCGTGCTCCTGCTTTCCAGAACAGGTCCTGTTACAGCCTGATACACCCGCGGCTCGATCATACCCACCAGGGTTACCACCAGCATCGCCAGCACAATCAGGGCCAGATCCCCCTCGGAAATGCAGCTTTTCATATAGAGCAGCAGATCCGGTATCTTAAGCCGCTTCATCGACAGCGGTTTGTAAAAGCACAGTGCATCTTCTGAGAACAATTTCGCATTTTTGCGGTTCAGACGTTCTGTTTTACCCGTTGCCGGATTTTGAAACCGGTACCCGTGTATCCTTCCCGGGATCAGCGCAACTACATTTTCACTGTCTTTCATTGTGACCAGCATTGGTCCGAACGCATTGTTATACCAGTCTTCCCGCAGCTTTACGCGCCTGGTCATCAGTCCGGACGGACGAAGCGCATAAGCGAGCTGCTCGTCTATATCATCAATATCATCCGGTATATCCGCCGACTTACAGTGATAATAATTCAGGATATCGTCCAGTGCTTCCTGTGTGATTTCCTGCAGATTCTGAAACTGCTGCGACGCGCCGTTTCCCAGAACCGAGTCAGCGATCTGGATAAATGACTCCTCGAAAATCTGCTCGTCACTTCGGACACGCTGCCGGATCTGTTCGTCAAACCATCCCATTCCTTATCCTTCCTTATTCGCTTGTGATCAGATCGGTATACACGCCGCCTTTGGCGTACAGCTCGTCATGTGTACCGCGCTCCTTCACAACGCCCTTTTCCAGTACAATGATTTCGTCACAGTCACGAATGGTTGAAAGCCTGTGCGCAATAATGATGCAGGTAATACCTCTGTCACGGATCGCTTTTACGACGTCATACTCCGTTTTTGCATCCAGCGCACTGGTTGCTTCATCCAGAATGATGATCGACGGATCCTGCGCCAGGACACGCGCTATCTCCAGCCGCTGACGCTGGCCGCCGGAAAGGTCTTTTCCGTTTTCCGTCAGTTTTCCCTTATAGCCGCCCGGGCGCTGCAGGATATCATCATGAATCTGTGCGTCCCTCGCCGCGAGAATCACTTCAAAGTCTTCAATCGAAGGATCCCACATGCGGATATTGGCTGCAATGGTATCTTCAAACAAGATAATATCCTGATCGACCACGGCCAGTGATCCTGCAAATACACTTCTGTGGATGTCCGAAATCGGCTTGCCGTCAAAAAGGATCTCGCCCGCCCACGGCGTATACAATCCCGATATCAGCTTGCTGATTGTTGATTTTCCGCAGCCGCTCGCACCGACGATCGCCACAGCATTCCCCTGCTTCAGTGACATGGAAAAATTCCTGATCACCGGCTGGGCCAGCGGCGAATAGCCAAACGTCACATTCTTTACTTCGACATTACCAAGCAGCTTTGCGTAGTCGGTCGTTTCCGATATTTCCTGGTCCTTCACATACGGATCGTCCGGATACTGCATGACATCTTCCACGCGCTCCATCTGCGTACGCATTTCCTGAATGGTCTGACTCGCTCCGATCAGCGTAGAAGCAGGCGCCATGAAGGACTGCATAAATCCCTGAAAAACAGTAATCATGCCCAGTGTAAAATTACCCTGCATCGCAAAGTAAACGCCAAAGAAAAGAACGAGATAATTTGCAGAATGCTCTATGAACAGAGGAATAACACCCAGCTTGGCATTCATGTTTGTAAACCGCACATTCTGGGTATTTACCGAAGCCTGATAGCCGGACCACTTCCGGAAAAAACCGTTTTCTGCACCGGCCGCACGAATCGTTTCTGTCATGCTGATACCTGCCAGCGTTGCAGAGGCGAGTTTCCCTTCATCACGCACTTGTACACGCATCAGATTTACGCGCTTATTTGAAATGTATCTGGCCATCAGAAGTTCAATCAGCACAGATGCCAGACCGATCAGCGTCAGCAGCGGACTGTAACGCAGCATCAGAACCAGATAAAAAACCATCATTCCGGTATTGAGTGCAAGCGGCGCGACTGTATTTACAAGCGTTCCCGCAATCGTAGCATTTGTATCCTGACGCTGCAGAATATCACCCGTCATCCGCTGCGAGAAAAACGACATCGGAAGACGCATCAGCTTCCACATATAGGAGGTGCTTCCGATCACCGCCATTTTCCCGTTGATCTTCAGCGAATAAATCGTCTGCATCCATTGCGCGGCCAGCTGAATCACGCATAAAACCGCCAGCAAAATGATAAACGGATAAAACCACTCCGGATTTTGTCCGGTCAGAAGGCGGTCCATGAAAATGCGTGTCATGACCGGGTTGATGATGCCGAACAGGTAGGTGATAAGTGACATCAGCATCATAAAAATAACCGCTGCACCTGCACCCCGCAGACGTCTGGCTGCAAATTCCACTGTACTTTTCCGCTTTCCGGACGGCTCAAAAACTTCTTCATCCGGCACGACCGCAAGCACAATACCGGTAAATGACTGGTCAAATTCCTCCATGGAAACCGCCACCGTGCCGCGCACGGGATCGTTTATAATCGCTTTGTTTCTCCGGAATCCGCACAGTACAACAAAATGGTTAAAAGTCCAGTGTATGCTACACGGAGAAATGCCATCCTCACGAATCGCTTCCATCGACGTGAGATCACCAGCGGCTGCCAATCCATTGGTCTCTGCAGCAAGCAGTACATTTCTTGCATTAGACCCGTCCCGGGATACGCCGCAGTCCAGACGAACCTGTTCCAGAGGCACCCACTTCTGATAATACGCCATCACCATCGCCAGGCAGGCAGCTCCGCACTCCAGCGCCTCCAGCTGCATAACAACCGGAACTTTTGCCACGCCTTTCTGCAGCGGCTCTTTTATTTTCTTTTCACGTGCAGCAAATAATCCTGACATTTATTTCAGAATATCCTTTCTGTCATCCGTCATTAATTCAGCAAAAAACTGATCGGTGTAATCGATTCCAGTACAAGTTCCGCATCATAACTGCCATCCGGGAGCTTCGTATCTGCCGATGCAGTGGTCTCACCGGAATCCTGTTCATACACATAGTCAATTTTCATCTTCTGATCACCGGCCAGGACTTCCATTCCCTTTTTCACTTCGTAACCGGCCTGTTTCGGAATGACAACTTCCAGTTCCCCGTCCTGAACGACAGCCTGAACAGGCTTCTTTGTCTCCAGCTTTCCGACTGATGCACATACAATCAGACCGACCAGCAGCACAATGATGACCGCAAGCACGATCCAGATTCCCGGATTGGTAACCCGCATATAATCCTGCAGCTGCTCCGGAGATGTGATCCGCTCCAGACTGTTTTTTCTGAACAACGATTGTTTTTCTTCCATGAAGGTAATCTCCTTGGTGTTCGTCTCTGTTAATTCCTGTTTTTTCCGATATCGTTCCTATCATACCATAAAACGCAAAAAAATAGGACTGCTGCATTACTCTTTTCATGCAACAGTCCTGTATCCCCTGCGCTTCCGGTCTCAGCCGGTAAAACCGTCCAGCGATCCGTGCTGCTCGATCCATACGAACTTCTCCCAGTCTTGGCCGCTCAGATAAATCTTCGCCGCGACGTACGGATGCTTTCTGCTGTTTCCGTTGCTCATAATACGGTCATACATTTCGTCGCCGAGGCAGGATTTTAAAAATCCGTTGGCTTCCTCTTTAAACGCACCCGGTGTATACGCGCCTGCGCTGATTCCGTCAAGCTGGTCATC
>CAZRNI010000006.1:0-28853 GCA_964601425.1 uncultured Eubacterium sp.
CTTGGGGGACTTTTGGCCTCCCTTCGAAGGATCCATATGATCTGAACACGAACTCTACAAACCCCGATTTATATAAAAGGAGTATATAAGTGATAGAACATACATTTGATGTCGTAGTAGTAGGTGCGGGTCATGCCGGCTGTGAGGCGGCGCTAGCCTGCGCCCGGCTCGGGCTTGAAACCATCATTTTTACAGTCAGTGTTGACAGCATTGCCATGATGCCTTGTAATCCGAATATCGGTGGAAGTTCAAAAGGGCATCTTGTCCGGGAAATTGATGCACTTGGCGGTGAAATGGGTAAAAATATTGACCGCACTTTTATCCAGTCAAAGATGCTGAACCGCTCAAAAGGTCCTGCAGTTCACTCTCTTCGTGCGCAGGCTGATAAAAAAGAATACAGTCAGTCCATGCGTGCGGTACTTGAAAATACAGAACATTTGACGATCCGTCAGGCCGAAGTATCAGATCTGATCATTGAAAATGATGTATGCCGCGGCGTCAAAACAGTCTCCGGTGCAGTCTATCACAGCAAGGCGGTTGTATTGTGTACCGGTGTTTACCTAAATGCACGCTGTCTTTGCGGCGAAGTGATTACGCATTCCGGTCCGAATGGTCTGCAGGCTGCCACGCATTTAACAGAGTCACTTATTTTACATAATATAGAAGTTATGCGGTTTAAGACCGGGACGCCTGCGAGAATTGATAAAAGGACAATCGATTTTTCTAAAATGGAAGAACAAAAAGGCGACGAAAGGGTTGTGCCTTTTTCCTTTTCTACCAATCCGGAAGACGTACAGATAGAGCAGGTCTCATGCTGGCTGACACATACTTGCGGGAAAACACATGACATAATCCGTGAAAACCTGGACCGGTCACCGATTTATGCCGGTATTATAGACGGGATTGGACCTCGTTACTGCCCTTCTATTGAGGATAAGGTCGTAAAATTCGGAGAAAAGAACAGTCATCAGGTATTTATTGAACCGGAAGGCAGATATACCAACGAAATGTACATTGATGGAATGTCCAGTTCGATGCCGGAAGATGTTCAGGAAAAAATGTACCGCTCTGTTCCCGGCCTTGAAAACGCGAAGATTGTCAGAAATGCATATGCTATTGAGTACGACCTGATTAACCCGATCCAGCTGTATCCGACACTGGAGTTTAAGAAGTACCGCGGATTATTTGCCGGCGGACAGATAAACGGAAGTTCCGGATATGAGGAGGCTGCCGCACAGGGACTTTTGGCCGGAATCAATGCCGCGATGGAAATTTTGGGCAAGGAGCAGATTGTTCTTGACCGGTCTGAGGCATATCTTGGCGTTTTAATTGATGATCTGGTTACCAAGGAGACGCAGGAGCCTTATCGTATGATGACGAGCCGCGCAGAATATCGATTGATGCTGCGTCAGGATAATGCAGATCTTCGCTTGCGTAAATACGGATATTATGCCGGTCTTATTTCTGAAGAGGAATATCAGAATCTTCTATTGAAAGAAAAACAGATAAGAGATGAAATAACAAGGCTCGGAAGCTCATACGTCGGTATGACGGAACAGGTACAAATTTTTCTTGAAAAGCACGGATCTACATTATTGAAAAGCGGCTGTTCTCTTGCAGATCTTGTACGGAGACCGGAACTGGATTACGAAATGCTCTCAGAAATTGATCCGGATAGACCTTTGCTTTCAGATCCTGTTAAAGAACAGGTTAATATCAATATTAAATATGAAGGATATATCGAACGGCAAAAGAGGCAGATCCGGCAGTTCAAGAAAAAGGAAGTACGCCTGATACCAGATGATATTGATTACAATAAGGTAGAAAGCCTGCGTCTTGAAGCCAGACAGAAACTTGAAAAGTTTCGTCCGAGAAGTATCGGTCAGGCTTCCCGGATACAGGGTGTCTCACCTGCTGATATTTCTGTATTAATGGTTTATTTGCAGGCTGCAGGGCGCAGTGCGGGAGAAAATAATGAATTTTGAGAACCAAAAAGAAGTATTGCTTGCAGGTATGCGGCAGACAGGTATTGTTTTATCAGATGATCAGATTCTCAAGTTCCTGGACTATTATGCTATGCTGATGGACTGGAATCAGAAGATGAATCTGACAGCCATAACTGATTATGAAGAAGTTGTGATGAAGCATTTTGTCGACAGTACTTCTCTTCTGTCGGTTATTAAGATTCCTGCACAGGCAAGTCTGATCGATGTTGGTACCGGAGCCGGGTTTCCCGGCATCCCTCTGAAAATTGTGAGACCTGATCTGAATGTTGTTTTACTGGATTCTCTTAACAAGCGCGTCAGTTTTTTAAATGAAGTTATTTCTTCTTTGAAACTGGATACAGAGAATGATATTACTGCGATTCATGGAAGAGCTGAAGATATTTCCAGAGAAAAATTATACAGGGAGTCATTTGATTTTGCTGTATCACGTGCAGTATCCAATATTTCTGTAATATCAGAGTACTGCGTCCCCTTTTTGAAAGTAAACGGTTTGTTTGCAGCGTACAAAAGCAGCGGAATTACTGAAGAACTGCAGCAATATGGCTTTGGCCTCGAAAAATTGTGTGCAGTAATTGAGAAGGTCGAGACATTTGAAATTACCGGAGAAAAAGAAAGAGCTGAACGTTCGTTTGTTTTGATAAGAAAAACCGGCAAAACGCCGGATCAATATTCGAGAAGGTCGGGAATTCCGGAAAAACGACCTCTAAAATAAAATTGTTAATTATTTTAAAATGTTTCACGTGAAACATCGGAGAAGATTGTCAGTGTCTCAATGTTTCACGTGAAACATTTTTTATTATTTATTTGCCCTTAAAAGATACATAAGAAGTGCTTCCATAATAAGAAACAGAGTGATATACTATAGAAACCATATTTTTTAAAGGAGTATATAGTGGGAAAAGTAATTGCACTTGCAAATCAGAAAGGCGGAGTCGGAAAATCGACAACGGCTATCAATTTGTCTGCATCCTTGGCTGAAATGCGCAAGAAAGTGCTTACAATTGACATTGATCCGCAGGGAAATACAACCAGTGGACTTGGAATTGATAAGGACAGCGTGGATAATTCAATTTATGAATTGATCTCCGATAATTGTGAAGTGAAGGACTGTCTTGTTGAATTAAAAAAATATCATCATATTATTCCTTCTAATATAAATCTGGCAGGCGCTGAAATTGAGTTGACCAGCTATGATGATACAGCTTATCGTCTGAAAAATGCAATTTCCGGAATCACAGATAACTATGACTACGTTATAATAGATTGTCCTCCATCTCTTGGTCAGCTTACAGTTAATGCAATGACGGCTGCAGATTCAATATTAATCCCGATTCAGTGTGAATATTATGCACTGGAAGGACTTGCGCAAATATTAAATACCATTGAACTGGTGAAAAGCAGTCTAAATCCGGGATTAGAGATCGAGGGAATTGTATTTACGATGTTTGATGTCCGCAATAAGCTATCCGGACAGGTTGTAGAAAATGTGAAAGAAAATCTGAACGAGTATATATTTACTACGGTAATCCCGCGCAATGTCAGACTCGCAGAAGCACCCAGCTACGGGATTCCCATTACGGAATATGACAGACTGTCAGTCGGAGCCAGAAGGTATAAGAAACTTGCGAAAGAACTGGTAAAGAAGGAAGGATGATGATATGGCAGTAAAAAGAGGGCTGAATATGGCAAAAGGCCTGGAATCACTGATTCCTCAGGGAAATCCTTCAGCCAGAAAGAAGGAAGAATCAAAAAAGGATCAGCAGGTACCGTCAGAAAAGACAGAACAAAAGGCCGGAGCCGGAAGAAAACCGGCTAAATCTGCAAAAACAACAAAGGATCAGTCTGCAAAGCCGCAAACAACCAGGACAGAACCTGAAAAAGATGTGCCGGTGGAGCTGCGTATTTCCCAGATTGTTCCGAATCAGAACCAGCCGCGTACTGATTTTAATGAGGAAGCACTTGAGGAACTTGCAGAATCTATCCGTCAGTTTGGCGTGATACAGCCGCTGCTCGTTCAGAAGTCCGGAAAATACTATGAAATAATTGCCGGTGAACGCCGCTGGCGGGCTGCTAAGCTTGCCGGATTAAAAAAAGTTCCGGTTATTATACGGGACTATTCAAAACAGGAAATTGTTGAAGTATCCCTGATTGAAAACATTCAGCGTGAGGATCTGAATGCGATTGAGGAAGCACGTGCATATAAGCGTCTGCTCGAAGAATTTGAACTGAAGCAGGAAGATGTGGCAAAACGCGTCTCAAAAAGCAGGTCTGCTGTCACAAATTCCATGCGTCTGTTAAATCTGGATGAACGGGTGCAGGAAATGCTGGTGAATGATCAGATTTCTGCCGGACATGCAAGAGCACTTCTTGCGCTTGAGGATCCGGAAATACAGTATGCTGCTGCAACCGAAATCGGCGCCGGTCATCTGAGCGTCCGTGAGACGGAACGGCTCGTAAAGCGGCTTATGAAGCCGAAAAGAGAAAAAAAAGAGCCGGAAAGGGATACACAGCTGGAAGCGGCATATCAGGCACTTGAAGAACAGCTTATGCAGCGCATTGGAACAAAGGTGTCGATCAGCAGGGGCCGCGGGTCACGGGGAAAAATAGAAATAGAATATTATTCTCAGGAAGATTTGGATCGGATTGTAGATTTGATTCGATAAGGGAGCGATTATTATACTATGAAAGAGCTATTTAATGGAATCGGCACCGGATTTGGTACGATTTTTATCATTCTGATCATTGCAGTTATCATCCTTCTGCTTTTGACAGGATGGCTGATCCTCCGCCTCAACCGGCTGCAATACCGGATGAAGGTTTTTATGCGGGGAAAAGACGGAAAGTCGCTGGAGCAAAATATCATTGACAGACTGCAGGAAATTGATAAAATGAGCGGACGTGTTAATGTTCATCATGCAGATCTCGTCGGACTGCGCAGACAGATTGGCAGCACGCTGACACACTATGGAATTGTAAAATATGATGCATTTGATGATGTCGGCGGTAAACTGAGTTTTGTGTTGGCGATGCTCGACGACAGAAATACAGGATTTGTACTGGACGCAATCCACAGTCGTGATAATTGCTTCGTGTATTTGAAAGAGATTGTAAACGGAGAATCCTATATTATGTTAAGTGAAGAGGAAATGCAGGCGCTTCGCATGGCAGCAGGATCTGAAGAGGAAGAGGAACTGAGCATTTAAACATCCGAAGCATACAGGATCTGCATATTTAAAGATGAAAAAGAACGCATAAGTAAGAATATAAAATAACGAACATAATATTATTTCTAAATAAAAAAGGAAGGCTGAACATGATTGACATTAAATTTTTAAGAGAGAATCCGGAAATTGTAAAACAGAATATTAAAAATAAGTTTCAGGACAGCAAGCTTGTTCTGGTAGACGAGGTAATTGAACTCGATCGTGCCCGCAGAGATAATCTGCAGGAAGTAGAATCCCTGCGTGCAGCCAGCAATAAAGCATCAAAGCAGATCGGTGCGCTGATGGGACAGGGAAAGCGTGAGGAAGCAGAAGCTGTGAAAAAGGAAGTAGCTGCTTCAAAAGATAAAATTAAGGAGCTGACGGTAAAAGAAAAGGAAATCGATGACGAGATCACAAAGCGGATGATGCTGATTCCGCAGATCATTGATCCATCTGTACCGATCGGAAAAGATGACAGTGAAAACGTTGAGATCGAGCGGTTTGGCGAGCCTGTTGTACCGGATTTTGAAATCCCGTATCATACAGAGATTATGGAATCCTTCGGCGGCATTGATATGGATGCTGCAGGCCGCGTTGCAGGGAACGGATTTTACTATCTGATCGGTGATATTGCGCGTCTGCACTCTGCAGTGCTGTCTTATGCCCGCGATTTCATGATTGACCGTGGTTTTACTTATGTAATACCTCCTTATATGATTCGCAGCAGTGTTGTAAATGGCGTAATGAGCTTTGCGGAAATGGATGCCATGATGTATAAGATCGAAGGCGAGGATCTTTTCCTGATTGGTACCAGTGAGCATTCTATGATCGGCAGATTTGTCGATCAGATTATTCCGGAAGAAAAGCTGCCGATCACACTGACCAGTTATTCACCCTGCTTCCGTAAGGAAAAAGGTGCGCACGGAATCGAAGAGCGCGGCGTGTACCGGATTCATCAGTTTGAAAAACAGGAAATGATCGTTGTCTGTAAACCGGAAGACAGCATGGACTGGTACAATAAGATGTGGCAGAATACGGTTGATTTCTTCCGCTCCCTTGATATCCCGGTCCGTACCCTGGAGTGCTGCTCCGGCGACCTGGCCGATCTGAAAGTAAAATCATGTGTCGTTGAGGCATTGTCTCCCAGACAGCAGAAGTTCTTTGAGGTTGGAAGCTGCTCAAATCTTGGCGATGCACAGGCGAGACGCCTGAAAATCCGCGTGCAGGGAGATGATAAAGAGCGCTATCTTGCACATACACTGAACAATACATGTGTTGCACCGCCGCGTATGCTGATAGCATTTCTGGAGAACCATCTTCAGGCGGATGGAAGTGTCACGATTCCGGAGGCGCTTCGTCCGTATATGGGCGGTAAGGAAAAGCTGATTCCGAATAAATAAATTAATCTGTGTGGAGGATATGAATGCACAGTTTTCTGAATTCCATTGGATTTGGCAATATCAGGACAATCTGCGAACAGGATGAACTGATCAGAGATGTTTTGCGTGGTTACGATTATAAAAAGGCTGCGTCTGATCAGAATAACCAGTTATTCGCCCAGATTTCGAAAGAATATGCGCAGGACCTTGGTGTAACCGTTTGCGGATATTATGATGATGAAAACCTGTTTCACATGGAATACTATTATCCCTATTTTATGGGTACGCAGGTTACGTCGTATCAGCAGATTGCGATCGAAAAACAGGCAGGCACTATGGCGTTCGCAGGTGCCTGCGACGATATGCGGGTCGGTACGACATTGATCTTTTATTTGCTCAATGCAGGTGATTATCTCAGCGTAAAAGGGAACCGCTTTTATGAAATGCAGAATATGTCTGTTTCGCTTTCTGCGCTTTCTGACGGCGGTATGGTCTTGCTGCCGATGGAAAAGAGCAGAGTACAGAAGGCACGGGATGCGCAGACACAGAAAAAGAGAAGTTCCCTCTATACTGCCGCCGCAAACGGCGATCAGGATGCCATCGAGAGCCTGACGATGGAAGATATCGACGCATATACGATGATTGCGCGCAGGATTCAGCATGAAGATGTTTATACGATCGTAGATTCATATTTTATGCCATATGGACTGGAGTGTGATTTCTATAATGTGATGGGAGAAATCACTGACTGCAGGGAAATAAAAAACAGCCGCACAGGTGAGCAGCTGTTTCATCTCAGTATAGTAACAAATGAGATCCCGATTGATATCTGTATCAATCAGAAGGATCTGACAGGTGTGCCGATGCCCGGCAGGCGCTTTAAAGGTACGATCTGGCTGCAGGGCATTGTACATTTCTAAAAGAACCGGCAGTATTCGTCCCACATGCGGTCTACCTGCCGGAGATGGTACATAATCCGGTCACGAATATGTGCAGAATAATTCACGGTTTTAGAGCCGGTATCGTCAGATGCAGATTTGACGGTATCGGCTTCCGTTTTGCACACGCTGCCGGTATTTTTTTCTTCGTTTGATACACTGTTCTTTTCCGGGACCTCGTTTTCATACCACGGGCGCAAATCTTCAACCAGCTTGTCCAGCGCGTTTGTCAGAGGTGTCAGGCTGAGACTGGCAGAAGATCCCTTCATATTATGCGCAATGCGAAAAGCAGATGCGTAGTCCATCTGTTTCAGACGGAAATGAAGAAGATCTACATCATTGTTTTCGCAGAACTCACGGATCAGCTGCCTGTAAAGCAGCTGATCCCCGAGAAGACGCGTAATTGCCTCTGATGGATGTGCTCCCCACTTTTCAAGTCCTTCCAGTTCGTTTTCCATGATGTTAGTGTTCCCCCGGTTAAACTATAAATCACTTTAATTTATTTCTTCATCCTGACTGTTTTTTTCAAATTCGGTTGCCAGGCAGTTGAACAGTCTGTCCGGATCAATCGGCTTGCATATATATGCATTCATCCCGCTTTCCCGGCATTTTTCCTCAATATTATCAGTAATATCTGCTGTCAGGGCAATGATCGGAACAGATGCCGCATCTTCCTGATCAAGCACACGAATCTGATGGGCTGCCTGAGTACCGTCCATAACAGGCATCATCAGATCCATCAGAACGGCCTGATAATAGTAGGGACCGTGACTCTGGAAGAGCTGTACAGCCTCCTGTCCGTCTCTTGCCAGCTGCGCATGGATGCCTTTTGTACTCAGAATCTTGATAATGACTTCGGCGATGATATGATTGTCTTCTGCGAGAAGAATATTCTTTCCATAAAGCACACGGTCTTCATAGGTTAATGAACGGTTGGAGCCGAGTGCAATCTGTTCTTCATTTGCAAGTGTATAAGTCATACGGACAGTAAACTCTGTACCCATTCCGGTACTGCTCTTGCAGCTGATGGTACCGCCGAGCAGATCAACCAGATTTTTGCAGATATACAGGCCCAGACCGGTGCCGTCCTGATATTCGCCCTCGATGGTATCCTGCTCAAATGGCAGGAACATCTTTTTCTGGAAGCTCTCCCGAATGCCGATGCCGTTATCCCGTACGATGTAGGTATGTTCTGCATGATTCTGGTGGTACAGAACATTGACCTGAAGTGTGATTTTACCGCCGGCAGGCGTAAATTTCACACTGTTCGACAGCAGGTTAACAAGTATGCGTTCCACATGCTTGATATCCATCATTACATAGCGGCCTTTACAGCCCTCTACAATCATTTCAAAATCCAGTCCGGCGCTGCGTGCCTGTTCCCCCACGATAGCCGAAACAGAGTTCAGTACATCGTCCTCTTTTTCTGCCGCGCTGACGGTGACAATCTTGCCGGCATCGATCCGGCTTGTCTCAAGTATTTCTTCCACCAGATCCAGAAGATAATTGCTGGAAGTCTGGATTTTTTCCAGATTGTCCCTGACGGTATCCGGCAGATCTTTTTCCTGCAGTGAAAGCTGGGTCAGTCCGAAAATGGCAGTCATCGGCGTACGCATGTCATGTGACATGTGGGAGAGGAAGGTCTCTTTTTCCCGACCGGATTTGACGGCCTGACGCAGTGCGCGTGCCATCTCATCGATCTGAACCTGATCATCCACCTGTTTTGTCGTATCCACGAAAGTCACAACCAGTCCCTGCAGCTGTCTGCCGGAGCTGTCGGTCGGAATCGTTTCATCCGGATTTGGCTTATCTATCGCGCGATAAGGCGAAATGCGGATCAGGTACGTCTTTCCGGTGACAGATGCGCAGAGCTGTTCGATCGGCTCCATGGTGGTCAATACCTGACGGCACTGCTGGATCAGATCAATGGTTGCAAAGTTATACGAAATATAGCGCAGGGAGCGTCCGACGTCCTGATCGACAACATTAAACTCCGTAGAGATATACTCGGTAAATTTACGGATATTAAGATCACGGTCAACCATCAGGATGCCGACCAGTGTCGTTGCCAGGAAGTTTGTCATGTCATCGTTCAGACCTGCAAGCTCTGTGACCTTGGACTGATATTCCGAGTTGACCGTATAGAGTTCTTCGTTGACGGACTGCAGTTCTTCGTTAGAGGACTGCAGTTCTTCATTTGCAGTCAGAAGCTCTTCGTTTGCCGCCTGCAGTTCGGCATTGACGGATTCCAGTTCGGTGACGGTCTGGCGCAGACTGTCTTTTGTGACGCGGAGTTCCTGCTCCAGATTTGCAATTCTCTGGGCAGCGGCCGTTTCGATTTTATATTGCTTCATATCCCCTTCGATAATACGTTTGCCGCGGACAAAGGAGATGGCTGTTTGGTTTGCCGGCTGGCCGTGTCTGTCGAAGATCGGCTGGGCTACGATGGAAATGTATTCAGGGGCATCATCCAGCTGAACCGGCACTTCGTCGTATATAATGCGGTCGTTGCGCGCCCGGGAATCCCGGAGGGCGGTGGACACGGCGATCTTCAAATCGTTGCGGATCAGCATAAAAATGTCAAATGTAGCGGCGCCTACCGGAATAGACAGGAATTTACTGCAGTCGCCGTACGTACGCGTCATCTCATTTTTTTCATTGACCAGTACACTGGCAGGAAGCAGTGTTTCCAGAACCGACGTCTCCAGATCATTGTCCGTGTACTGGGCGTCTACATCCAGTTCAAAATGCGGCGACATCATCGGCTCGAGATTGCTCTCGACATTCTGCATAGAATAGCTGACCTGCTCATGCTGCGGCGCCTTGCCGGAGAGGTTGTGAATGAATATTTTTTCGTTTGCGCTGTGTACACGGAAAACATCGTCGTAGTCAATGACGGATTCCGAGCGGCCGAGGAACAGATATCCGCGGTCATTCAGTGCAGAGTGGAAGATCGCAAACAGATTCCGCTGCAGAATGGTCTGGAAATAAATCAGTACGTTGCGGCAGCTGATCAGATCCAGCTTGCCAAACGGCGGATCCTGGAAGACATTGTGCTGTGCGAAAATGATCATTTTGCGGATGTCGTGGCGGATAACGTATTTGTTTCCTTTCCTGGTAAAGAAGCGGGAAAGTCTCGAAACAGAGACATCATCGATGATGTTGTCTCCGTATACGCCGCGGACTGCTGTCGAGATAGACTCATTGTCCAGATCTGTTGCAAATATTTTAATATCACGGTGAATGCCGAGTTCTTCCATCGCCTCCTCAAACAGAATCGCGATAGAATATGCTTCCTCACCGGTGGAACAGCCCGCAACCCAGACGCGGATCTGCTTTTCCTTCGGCGCATCTTTGATCAGCTGTTTAATGGCAGTTTCTTTGAGAACTTCAAAATATTCTGCATCGCGGAAAAAGCTCGTGACGCCGATCAGCACTTCCTTGGCCAGCAGTTTTGCCTCTTCCGGGTTATTGGAAAGGTATGACACATATTCCTGCAGATTGCGGTTATGTGTGACCACCAGACGACGTTCCACACGCCGCAGGATTGTGGTCTGCTTGTAGTAGGCGTAATTGATGTTTGTGATGCTTTTCAGCATGGAAAAGACCTGAGACATCAGATCCTGATCTGTCAGCATAAAGCGGGCGCTGGCATCAAGCATTGATTTTGCAATGTGTGCCATTTCTTTTGCAATTGAATCAGGCTTCTGGATCAGATCTGCAAAGCCGGTTGAAATCGCATTGCGCGGCATACCGTCAAACTTGGCCGATTCCGGACTCTGCACGATGATCATGCCGTTGTGCTCCTTGATGGAACGTATGCCGTTTGTGCCATCGGAACCGGTTCCTGACAAAATGACAGCAACAGAACGGTTTTCATAGGACTCTGCCAGAGAGCGGAAAAATACATCGATCGGATGATTCATCTTATCGGGTTCATATTCGCGAAGGCGCAAAACATCCGAGATAATTTCAACATTGTAGCGCGGCGGGATCATATAAATGTGATTTCGCTCAATGCGCATGCCGTCCTGTATTTCTGAAATCGGCATGGCACTATATTTTCCGAGAATATCTACCAGCAGACTTTTATGATCCGGTGACAGATGCTGAACAATTACAAAAGCCATGCCGGTGTTGGATGGAAGAAACGTTAAAAATTGCTGCAGCGCTTCCAGACCGCCGGCAGAAGCGCCGATGCCGACGACACAGATTGGATGCAGATTCAGGGTTTTTTCAGACGCAGGACTCATTTAACAACCTTCTTTCTTTCTGTTCAACTCAGATGGGAGAGTCCCCCGCCTCTATATGCGGGGGTATAGTATCAAACCAAACTCAGTGGAGGGTTTCAATCCACCATCTGAGTTGAGCCTCCGGCAGCTCGCGCGCGATCAGAGATCGCGATTGAACGCAGGATTCTCGCGCCAGTTTTAAACCAAAGATGTATATAAATTCAGTAAAAAAACTATAATTATTTGTTTTGTTGTCGGGTCAACCAATATCCCACTTTTTATTTTACGCATTATCCCGGTAAAGTAAAGAGGAATCTGAAAATTATCTAGCAATTTCAAGAAAAATCTGAGACAATCGCATCTCAATTACAAAGAAATGAACAAAAAAATAAGCAAATAATAGTAGATGTTTTTTTCTCTGCGTTATGATATATTGGAATCAGAGAATAAAGGTTAGCATAAGAGCACAATATAAAAAAACAACTACCGTAACTGTCTGTCAATTCAGCACCTAGACATGCACTGCGGGCAACGTAAAAACGGGTAATAAAATGGACAATAAACTGACTAGATTAAATGAATCACAGAAAGCACGTCTGTTTGACAGGATTTTTGCATCAGAATACGAGGGTCTGCTTCGCATCGATATTTCGACCGAACAGGCCGAAACCCTTTACGCGGAAGATCCGATTCTGAAAAAAACAGAAGGAATGCAGTTTCCATATGAAGAAACGATAGAGCGTTACCTGATGGAATATTCCGTCGACACAGATCCCGAGGGGATTTTGCGCGTATGCAGGATCCCGGTTTTGTTAAAAGAACTGGAAGACAGGGATACATTTACCGTGTATTATACTGTGCGGGATGCAGACGGTACGCTGAAAAGTAAAAAAGTGATCTTCTTCCCTGTGGGAGAAGATGTGATTGTGATGGCAATTCAGGATTTTTCCACTTCCTTCCGCAGCGTCAGCCGCAAAATGGATATGCTCACAAATGAGCTTTCGCGCGCACAGGCAACCATCGCGGATAAGGACTCCTTTTTGGCGATGATGGATCAGCATTTGCGTACACCATTATACTCGATCATGGGGCTGACGCGAATTGCTGAGGATCAGACTGCAGATCCGCATTCCTTCGATGATTATCTGCACAAGATATCCATGTCCGGCACCTACATGCAGGAAACGATCGATGACATGCTGACCCTGCGTCAGATAGCGCGGAATGAAATCGTTCTGAATCCGACCATCATTGATCTGGATGATTTCTTTGCCAATATTGAAAGACTGATCCGGCCGGCAATTTATGCCAAGGGCATGCTGTTCGAACGTGACACATGGAACGTTTCCGGCCTGCAGATCGTAGCAGATGTACACTATCTGCAGCAGATTGTATTAAAAATGCTGCGCAGTACAGCAGAATATGCTGTCCGCGGCAGCCGGATCCGGCTGCAGTCGCGTGTTCTTTATCAGAATGAGGCAGAAAACACAGTGCGGCTCGAGCTGTCGGTTGAGTGCAGGGGTATCGTAATCGATAAAGAGCGTCTGAGTATTCTGTTCAAGCCATATGATTATATGAAAGACCGACTGGACAGCAATATGGGCGAACTGGATATTGCGCTGGTTATTTTGCGCAGCTGCCTGCTTGCGATGGGTTCCGATCAGATTATTACAGAATCGGATGAGAGCAAGGGAACAAGAATCAGCGTTTCTCTGAATCTTCCGCTCGGCGTCGGAAAACCAGAGCCGATTACATCGTTTACGACGCCTGATTTTACGGGCAAAAAGATTCTTCTGGTTGATGACAATAAGATCAGCAGAGACGTCAGCGAAAAACTGCTGGTAAATACCGGCGCATCGGTTGTCAAAGTGGAAAACGGACAGGCGGCGCTGGATCAGTACATAGCCGCAGGCGGAGATTTTGACCTGATCCTGATGGATGTCCTGATGCCGGTAATGGATGGCCTCACAGCTACCAGGCGCATCCGCAGTCTGGAGCATATACCGGGATCCGGTACCATTCCGATTATCGCACTGACCGTCAATGCATTTCAGAAGCATTTTGAGGAAAGTCTGCACGCAGGCATGAACGCACATCTCGTCAAGCCAATCGAGCCGGCGGCACTTTATCAGGTACTGATAAAGTACATTGAATAATATGCGTAATCGGAGCAATGGCAGGGGAAAACCGGATCGGAGAAGTCTGTGTCCTGCAGTTTGCGGCTTGCGGCTTGCAAAGCGGAAACAAATATAGTAAGATGAGATTCGGCCGGAATGGCGCTGCCTGGCAGCGCCATTTGGCTATGTATTCCCGGGGATACGGGAAAAAATCATAAATGTCTACGTAGCTCAGCAGGATAGAGCACTCGCCTCCTAAGCCTATGGCAAACATAGATCTTCGAGGCAAGGAAAAACAAACCAGGCTACTTGTTTCAGACCGTTTAAGAAATAATATACAAAAAAGATCATTTCACGCTGAACATCAGATCGAAGCGTATATCGGATCGGTGGGAAGGCGATATGATATCGGGTCTCGTATCCCGAAAGGCTGAAAAGGCCTGTAAATACGGGAAAAATTACATACATGTCTCTATAGCTCAGCAGGATAGAGCGTTCGCCTCCTAAGCGGGCGCTCGAGCAAACGCCTTGCTGAAAAGGATGACAAGTCGGTAGTTCGAAAAAACTGAATAATTTTTGCATAAGTCTCCGTAGTTTAACGGATAAAACAAGCGCCTCCTAAGCGCTAGCTCTGGGTTCGATTCCCGGCGGAGACGGTCTGGAAACAGCGTAAAATCAAGCTTTTTGACGATACGCTGTTTTTTCTTTGTCCGAAATCCGGACGATCATTCCTTATACATAACTTCATACAGATTATGCATAAAAAGCGACATTCCGCTTTTGTTTGCATGCAAACATGTTTGCAAAATCAGGCCGAAATTGCAAACAAAAATGACCCTTTTGCAAACAAGACGAAAAAGGGCTTCAAAAACGTGCAAACAAAAACAGGTTTATGTCAGCGTTCTAAGGCTGTTTTCGCCTGATCCCATGCCTTATCACGGGCTCCGCTTTACATAGAAAAACAGACAGAATTCGAAGCCGGATGTCGGTTCCGACTGCTTCCACGATGTCAGTTTTTCTTATTCACAAAAGAGATCACATTCGTAAAGGAGGAACCTATGAGAACAGAACCGGTAACCATGAACGATTTTGCGGAGGCAGTCAGGAAAGATCTTCAGGATAATCTTTCAGAACTCTTCCCGGGCGTAACCGTAAACATCCAGCAGGTCGACAAGATCCAGGGCGGATCCTATCTTGGCTTGCGGATCGACAGGGAGGACGGGCTGGCCTCTCCTGTGCTGAACCTCGAACAGCCATATCAGGACATGAAGACTGTGCGGCCCTATGAGAAAGTGATCCGGGATATCGCGGAACAGACGGAAGCCGTCCTTCGTGATATGCCGCAGATCAGCCTCAAGGATGTGAACGAGTATGACCAGCTGAAAGAGGGGCTCATCATGCAGGTCATCCCCATCAGGGGAAACGAGGAACGTCTTGCTGATATGCCCCACAAACAGATGGAGGACATGGCGGTCGTGTACCGTGTAATGATGGATTCCCCACACCACGGCGGCGAGATGTCCTTCCTGATCAGCAATTCCATCATGCAAGGATATGGGATCACGCCGGAGCAGCTGTATGAGGATGCTTCTTTCAACATGTCCCAGAACATGAAGTACTCCATCCGCCCGCTCTTCAGCGTGCTGGCAGACATGAATCCGGTCTTTGCCGACGAACCGATGCCGGAACCGGACAATACGCTCTTTGTCTGCACCAACGAAATGGGCGCGTACGGAGCCGGCGCGGTCGCCCATCCGGAATTCATGGAAGAAGCCAGTAAGAAACTGCAGGGGAACTTCTTTGTTCTCCCGTCCTCGATCCACGAGGTGCTTCTTCTTAAGGATGACGGACATACCGATTATCATGCCCTGCAGGATATGGTGTCCGCCATCAATGCAACCGAAGTGCAGCCAAAAGATCGGCTCACCGATAACGTCTATCACGTCGACGCGGTAGAACGGGTCTTTGAGACGGCAAAGCACTTCAATGAGCGTCAGATGGAAAAGGACATGGGCAGAAGCTCCGTACTGAAGGATCTGGCGGACAGCCGGAAGACCGCACATGAGCAGCCCCTTCGTCCGAGATCCGCTCCGGAGAGAGGAGGTGCCGTTTTATGATCGATCCGAAAAAGATCGCGCTGCGTGCGCTGATGGAGGAGCGGGGCTGCCGGGACTGCCTGTATTTTGACTCGAAGTATAAGAAATGTTCCCTGGGGTTCCGCTCCTGTATCCTATTTCAGGAGCGAAGGACGGATCACTCCGGCCGTTTCACCTTTGATAAGCCCCTACACTGCAGGAACTGTTACTGGTGGGATCGCCGCAAAGCTGTGTGCCGGCGCGGCGGGCTTGAAAACTGTGCCTATCTGATCTGGAAAGTGGATCCGAAAGAATACGGGCCGGATCCGAATGGCTGCGGAACCCACACTAATGAGCGCCAATTGAACAGTGACGCTCCTATTGGCTGCGGTTGTGCAAGAAATCCGGGGTCTTATTCCTGCGTCGGATGCCCATATGGCAAAGATCATCCCTGCGTCAGCTTCTGCATGCGCAAAGTCCTTTCGGAATGGCGGGCGGAACGGGCAGCGATCGGGAAGGAGGCCAGCGTTTATGCATGAGCTTTGAATTCTTTGACTATGAGGAACAGAGGCGTTTCGTGTTTCTGCAGGTTCCGAAGCTCCTTCTTTCCGAAGAACGATATAAAGAGCTGTCCGGGGACGCGAAGCTCCTCTACAGCCTGATGCTGGAGCGCGGCGAGCTCTCCCATCAGAACGGCTGGTACGACGAGCGCGGCAGGCCGTTCATTTATTTCACGATTGAAGACGTAATGGACCAGCTGCGGATCGGTCATTCCAAAGCAGCGGTCGTTCTGAAAGACCTCGAAAAGGTGGAACTGATCAACCGGGTACGCCAGGGACAGGGGAAGCCGAACCGCATCTATGTCGGGCGTTTCTACGAGGATGAAACCTTTCCCGGACTGCAGATATCCGAAAAGCAGAATTCTGAGGATGCGGAAATCAAGACATCCGAAAAACGGAAATCAGGAGAGCTGAAAAACGGAGATCAAGAAGTCCGGAAATCGGATACGAATAAAAAAGAACTGAATAATACAGAGAGGAATAAGACCGAATCAATCGATCTGATGGATGCGATCGATGAGACCCGCGCTTACTTTGATTATTACTGTGCTTTTGATGACCTGAAGAAGGTCTATCCCTATCACAACGCGGAGCTGGATGCGATCCGGGAACTCCTTATCGATGTCTGTACGACGACGAAGCCTACGATCCGTGTGATGGGGGAAGACAAACCTGCGGCTGTCGTCATCAGCCGCCTGAAAAAACTGAACAGCAGCCATATCAGCTATGTCATGGACCGCCTGAACGATAACACGACGAAGATCACCAACATTCGTCAGTATCTTCTGGCGGCTCTTTATAATGCGCCGGTCACGATCGACCACTATTACACGACTCTGGTGCATCACGACATGGCTTACGGACCGGGATAAGGCTGCGGAAACGGAGGTGGGAACCATTTATGGCAAAGAAAAAGGCGACGGTGATCGCCATTGCGAACCAAAAGGGTGGGACGGCCAAGACCACGACCTGTGAGAACCTGGGTGTAGGGCTCGCTTCTGAAGGAAAGTCAGTGCTGCTGGTCGACGTGGATCCGCAAGGCTCACTCACGATCGCCCTGGGAAATACGAATCCGGACATGATTGAGCCGTCCCTTTCCGACATGATGGCGCGGATCATCCGGGACGAGCCGATCCTTCCCTGTGAAGGGGTGCTGCGGCATCCGGAAGGTGTGGATCTTATGCCCGGCAACATCGCGCTGTCCGGCCTGGAGGCGTCATTAGTCAACGTGATGAGCCGGGAGACGATCCTCAGACAGTATCTCGACACCCTGAAGGACCGGTATGACTATATCCTGCTCGACGGATCCCCGTCGCTCGGGATGCTGACGATCAACATGCTGGCGGCGGCAGACTCCGTGCTGGTGCCGGTGCAGCCGCAGTTCCTGTCGGCAAAAGGCCTGGAACAGCTGCTGTCCACAGTCGGTAAAGTCAAACGACAGATCAACCCGAAGCTTCGGATCGAGGGCGTACTGCTCACCATGGTGGACGGGCGGACGAATTATGCCAAAGAGATCTCAGAACTGATCCGTGAGACCTACGGGAAAAAGATCAAGGTATATGACACGGAGATCCCGCGTTCGATCAGGGCGGCCGAGATCAGCGCGGAAGGAAAAAGTATCTATAAGCATGATCCGAAGGGCAAGGTGGCGGAAGCCTACCGGGCCCTGGCCAGAGAAGTGCTTACGGATGCCGAAAAGAGACTGAAACGAACAAGAGAAACCTGTTTATGACAAAGGAGGGCCTGATTTTGAAAAAGAATAAGCAAAGAATTCTTTCGATGCTCCTCGTCCTGATCTGCCTGGTCGGGGTGCTGACGGTTCCGGTGTTCGCATCGGAGCTGTATGACAAGCAGGTGACGGCGAGCTCTTCTGGAGAAGAGGGGGAGGCGGAAACGAAAGAACCGGCAAAAACGGCAGAAACATCTGATGAGAATGCGGGAACGGATGAAGTTAAAGACGCTGCCGGAACGGCAGGAAATAAATCACCGGAATCCGCGGAAGACAAAACAGCTGAAAAAGAAGCTGATAAGACGGCTTCGGATGCAGAAGAAAACACCGCGACCCTTCAGGAAGCGGATCGTGCGGATAAAGCCGGTGAGGAAAAACAGAAAAATGAAGCTGCAGAAAGCACCGGATCCTCTTCCGAGGCGGAAAAGGAAGAGACAGCCGGCACGGAACCGGATCCCGAACCGAAATCCCTTGATGAGATGACGGATGAGGAGATCCTGATCGCCGGGGAGTCGCTGCTGAAGACTGCCAAAGAAATGGCCGATAAAGAGGGCGTCCTCGATATCACCTTCAGCGGAGACGATCTGGCGTTGTGGCTTAAGTATCAGGAAGTGAAAAAGGCTATGCAGGCAACGCCGTCGGGCCGAAGGATGCTGAAGGCCGCGGCGGCGCAGGCGGAGATTAAACGGATCTATGCCAGAAACTACGGCGACCTGCTCAACTACGTCAGCGCCTGGACGGCTGCCTGGGGAGGTGTGCACACTGTCGGTACGCATGTCCATTATGACACGAACACCAATAATGCCGTATACTGCGCCAACATCAACCGCCATTTCGTAGATTCGACGATCTATGAGGTCGCGGG
The DNA here is from genome assembly GCA_964601425.1 of uncultured Eubacterium sp. GTDB lineage: Bacteria > Bacillota > Clostridia > Lachnospirales > Lachnospiraceae > CADBRN01. The sequence continues at coordinate 19,105 of CAZRNI010000006.1, forward strand.
CCAGTGGAAGGACGACGAGATGTATTCCGCTCTGTCCTATACCTTTGATAACGGCGTGAAGAAGCTGAACGGCCTTGCGGCAAAGAAGTACACGACTGGCAATTCCAGCCGCGACTGGTACGCGACGCAGATGGTCGTCTGGGCGATCCTTCATGATTACGGGATCAAGGATCAGATGGGCGAAGACGCAGGCCTGGATATGGCAACCACCCAGCCGGTCGCCGGCTACGAGGACTGCTTCAACATGATGCGGAAGCTCTACAATGACGCCAAGTACTTCGCGTCTAAGCAGGCGGACGGCAATTCGTCGGATCCCTGGTATGTAATGGAGAACCCGGATTACAAGCTGATCCTGCAGGGCAAGACGGACGTTCCGTTCTATATCACGTCCGCCGAAGAGCCGATCTACACCCTGGATGTCAAAGGCGGATCCATAGCAAATGATGTGACTGTGCAGCTGTATAAGAAAAACTACACCGGTGCCCAGCAGTGGGAGCTCGAAAAGAGCGATGAAGAAGGCTACTACTACTTCAAAAACGTGAAATCCGGCAAGTACCTGGAGGTCGAGGGCGACGGCGGTGCCAACGGCGATGATATCCAGCAGCACTCAAAGGACGGATCCGACGGACAGAAATGGAAGATCATCGCTTCTTCCGATGGGACCGTGGAATTCGCCCCGAAGGTCGCCCCGAACAAGAGGATCGACATCAAGAGCGGCGTCTTCGTCAACGGCACGAATGTACAGCTCTATAAGGCGAACGATTCCAAGGCCCAGAAGTTCCGCTGCGAACCGGCGGATGTCAGGGTGAAGAACGTCTCAGACGACGGCAAATATATCCAGTCCGACTGGATCGATGTCGAGGCAAAGGGCGACCTGGAATCCCGGACGTTTTCCCTTGTGGGAGCGCCGAAAGGAGCCACGATCGTTTATAAGAACGAGAGTGACCCGATGAGCAAGGTCGCTGTTCGCGTACCGGTCGCATCTATCCCGGCCGGCGGCCAGTGTGATTTCCAGATCAAGGTCGAGGCGGTGTTCAACAAACCGACTATCAGCTATCTGGCGATCAATAACTCCGATGCGCAGGAACTGCTTGTGGCGGGCAATGCCGTGCAGGTGACCGCAACGGACCGTCTGGCAGTCTATACCGTCCCGATCTACGGCGGCGTGAAGGTGTACAAGCGCGATGCCGACACGAAGAGTACGACCCCGCAGGGCGATGCGACTCTGAAAGGGGCGACATTTGAGATCGTGAACAAAAGCGGGTACGCGGTCCTTGTAAACGGTACGGAATACGCCGATGGCAAGGTGGTAAAGACCATCACGACGGACGATAAGGGCTACGCCGCAACCGGAGCAAAGGAACTGCAGGTCGGCACGTACCTCATCCGTGAAAAGACAGCACCGACCGGATACCTCGGCACGGGCGTCACCGAGCGGACTTTTGAGATCACGGCGAAAGAGGAAGGCACGCTCGTCGATATGACCGCAGCCGGGAAATCTATCCAGAACGACGTGATCCGCGGCGGCGTGAAGATCAAGAAGCAGGACGATGTCCGGAAGGGCGACCTGCCGCAGGGCGACGCGACACTGGCGAATGCCGAGTACAGCATCGTCAATAAGAGCAAAAACCCGGTCACAGTGAACGGCACTTCCTACGCGAACGGCAAGGTGGTCATGACTATCAAGACTGATTCGAAAGGAGTTGCCCAGACGGCTGCCAATGCCCTGCCGTACGGCACTTATGAGATCTATGAATCGAAAGAATCCGGCGGGTACCGCATCAACAGCAGCTGGAAACAGTCCTTTACGATCCGCGAGAACGGAAAGATCGTCGACCTGACCGGAAAGCCGTGCGATGAGCCGGTGATCCGGGGCGGGGTAAAGATCCTGAAAACGGACGCGGATCTGAAAAAAGCGCAGGCCCAGGGCGATGCGACGCTGGAGAAAGCGACCTTTGCCATCACCAATAAAAGCGCGGAGTCCGTCTACGTGGACGGAAAGCTCTGCGCAAAAGGCGAGGTGGTCAAAACCATCCAGACGAATGCAAACGGGATCGCGCAGACATCTGCGGATACCCTGCCTTACGGCACGTATGAGATCGCGGAAACGGATCCTTCCACCGGGTATCTCCTCAATAACAGCTGGAAACAGACGTTTACGATCCGTGAGAACGGCAAGATCGTCGATCTCACCGGCAGCCCCTGTGAGGAGCCGGTCATCCGCGGCGGTGTCCGGATCAAAAAGCAGGACAACGACTATAAGGATGACGAAGCCCAGGGCGATGCGACGCTGAAGAACGCAGAATACACGATTACCAACAAAAGCAAAGCCTCCGTGGTCGTAAACGGAAAAGAGTACGCTGTCAATACCGATGTCATCACGATCAAAACCAATGATCAGGGCATCGCAGAAACGGCGGCAGACACCCTGCCTTACGGCACATACGAGATCCGTGAGACGAAACCGTCGGAGGGATACCTTCTCAATACGGAGTGGAAGCAGACCTTTGAGATCCGGGAGAACGGCAAGATCGTTGTTCTGACCAAAGATCCCTGCGATGAAAAGATCATCCGCGGCGGCGTCTGGCTTGAAAAGCGGGATCTGGTGCTGGATAAGAATGAAGCCCTCGGCGGTGCAAGCCTTACCGGGATCGAATTCTCCATCCGGAATGCCTCGAAGCTCCGTGTCTGGGTCGACGGGGAAAGCTATGAGCCGGAGGAACTTGTCACGGTGATCATCACCGATGAAGATGGCCACGCCTCCCTTCTGGAGAACTGCCTGCCCTACGGCACGTACACCATTCAGGAGACAAAGACCAACGACAGCTACCTGCTGACCGACGGCGAGCCGAGGACGTTCGAGATCCGAGAAGACAAAGAGATCGTGAAGGTGGACCTTGATGAGGAGGAGCTGGTCTTCCGCGACCAGGTCGTCCGGAACGACTTCCACTTCAACAAGATCGCGGACGGCTCCAATGCCCGTATGGGACGAACGGTATTCGTCGTTACCCAGCTTACAACGGGTGAGCAGCATGTGATCGTGACCGACAAGAACGGCGTATACAACTCGAAAAGCAAAGTCAATCCACACTCGCAGAACACCAACGGCAACGACTTCATTCTGGAGAAATATGCCGGCGAAGAGGACATCATCCCAACGGAGGAGCTGGACTATAAGGCAGGTCTGTGGTTCGGGCTTGGGCAGAAAGGATCCCAGGCACCGGTACAGGACGGCCTCGGGGCTCTCCCCTATGGTGACTACCGTCTGCAGGAGCTGCGCTGCGAATCCAATATCGGCTACAAGCTGCTGGATATCCGCTTCTACGTGGAGACCGATCAGACGGTGGAGCCTATCATCGACCTCGGGACCCTGACGGATGACGAGGAAGAGAAACCGGAGATCAAAACGACAGCTGTGGCTGATGACAACGGGACCCATGAGACACAGGTCTCTAAGGCTGTCACGATCGTCGATACGGTCACCTATAAGAACCTGAAACCGGGGACTGAATACACGATGCACGGAACGCTGATGGTCGTACCGGATGATGCAAAAGAAGCACAGCCGCTCCTTGTAAACGGGGAAGCCGTAAAAGCGGAAAAGACCTTTACACCGGAGAAAGCCGACGGCGCGGTCGAGATGACGTTTATCTTTGACGGATCGGCCCTTGCCGGAACGAAGACGGTCGTCTTCGAGGAAGTCCGGAGGGGCAACCTTGTGATCGCGGCCCATGCCGATGCGGAGGATGAAGGCCAGCAGGTCTCCATCATCGATATCGGGACGGAAGCCGTCGATGAAGAGACCGGGACCCATACGTCCCGGCCGGAAAAGAAGGATGTCTTTATCGATACGGTGAGCTACACCGGCCTGATACCCGGCAAGAAGTATGAGGTGAAAGGTGTCCTGATGGATAAGGAGACCGGTGAAGAACTCAAAGTCAACGGAAAAACCATCAAAGCGTCGAAGGAATTTGTACCGGAGAACGCGGACGGGACCATCGAGATAGAGTTTACGCTTGATACCCGCGAGCTTGTCGGAAAGACCGTGGTAACATTTGAAGATCTGTATCGTGACGGCCGGAAGATCGCCGCCCATGCGGATATCGAGGACGCGGACCAGAGCATCACGATCATCGAGATCGCGACGACAGCGCTCGATAAGGTCACCGGCACGCATGAATCCGAGGCATCGGAGACGGCAGTGTACGTTGATACGGTCCGCTATTCCGGCCTCACGCCGGGAAAGACCTACACGGTAAAAGGTACGCTCATGGATGCCGATACCGGAAAAGAACTGCAGATCGGCGGCAAGCCGGTCGCAGCTGAAAAGGAATTTACACCGGAGGCCGCGGACGGAACCGTCGAAGTCAAATTTACGCTGAACACAAAGGATCTGGCAGGAAAGACCACGGTCGTTTTTGAGGACCTGTATCTGGACGGCGTGAAGATCGCTGTGCATGCCGATATCAAAGATGAGGATCAGAGCATTACCATCATTGAGATCAGAACACATGCAAAGGATAAGGCATCCGGCACACAGGAGGCGGAGCCGTCCAAAACCACGACCATCGTGGATACGGTGACCTATACCGGCCTGACGAAAGGAAAGACCTATGTGGTCAAAGGCGTGCTGATGGATAAGGAGACCGGCAAGGAATTGCTGGTCGGCGGCAAACCGGTCACGACCGAGAAGGAATTCAAGGCGAAGAAGGCTGACGGCAGTATCGAGCTTGAATTCACGCTTGATACGTCCGCTCTTGCCGGAAAGGCCGTTGTGGCGTTCGAGGAACTGTACAGGGACGGCACTAAAGTGGCCGTTCATGCGGACCTTTCGGATAAGGATCAGACGGTAACGGTGAAAAAGCCGGAACCAACGCCTACGCCGGAAACGCCGACTCCCACACCGGAGACGCCAACACCTACCGTCACCCCGACACCGACCACGCCGACGATCCCGTCGACACCGGTCACGGATTCCCCGAAGGGCGACACCCTGAAGGCGGCCCCGGTCAAGACCGGAGATAATTCCAATGTGGCGATGTATCTCATCATTATGATCATCGCCGGCATCGGCGGGGGCGGCATGGCCCTCATGCGGCTCAAAAGAAAGTAAAAAGAATAATAAGAACCTGATGACAGGCGCTGCGAGGCGGAGAGATCCCTCTTACAGCGCCTTTTCTATTTCGAAAAAGGAGGAACCCACATGCAGGAAAGACTCAAAGCGTACTACGACAGGATCAGACAGATCAGAAAGAACCAGAGGGAGGCTGCCCATGGCGGAAAAGAAAAGAAACCTGACGCTCGGAGGCGTTGACGCGCTGTTCTCCACAGAGGAGGACCGGCAGGCGGAAAAGCTGGAGAAGGTGCAGGAGATCCCGGTGGACCAGCTGGTGCCGTTCAAGAATCATCCGTTTAAGGTGGTGGATAACGAGGCGATGCTGCGGACAGTGGAGAGCATCTCGCAGTACGGGATCCTCTCCCCGCTGATCGCAAGGCCGCGGGAAGACGGCGGCTATGAGCTGATCTCCGGCCATCGAAGGAAGCACGCGGCGGAGCTGGCGGGAATGACGGTCGTTCCGGTCATCGTCCGGGAGATGGATGATGATGAAGCCACGATCCTGATGGTTGATTCCAACCTGCAGCGTGAAACGATCCTGCCCAGTGAGCGGGCGTGGGCGTACAGGCTGAAGCTGGAGGCGATGAAAAGACAGGCGGGAAGGCCATCAAAAGAAAATGTGTCCCAATTTGGGACACAAAAAAGATCGGACCAGCAAATGGCGGAAATGGAAGGAACAAGCAGAAATCAGATACAGCGATTCATTCGCCTCACCTACCTGATTCCGGAACTCCTGGAGATGGTCGATCAGAAGCAGCTTGCCTTCAATCCGGCGGTCGAACTATCTTACCTCTCCGAACAACAGCAGAAAGACTTTATCGAAGCCATGGAATACGCACAGGCTACCCCGTCGCTCTCCCAGGCACAGCGCCTGAAGAAACTGGCGGCAGACGGGATGTGTTCCCTTGAAGCCATGTGTGCGGTCATGTCCGAGGAGAAAAAGGACATGCTCGATAAGGTCACTTTCAAAGGGGATGAGCTGCGGAAATATTTTCCGAAGTCCTATACCCCGAAGCAGATGCAGGAAACCATTATCAAGCTTCTGGCCCAGTGGCAGAAGAAACGGGAACGAGACATGAGTTTATGAGGAGGAATTGCCCTATGAGAAAAAATGATGCTATTACGTTTGAAATCGGCAGGAACGATCTGGAAGCAGTTTTGGGAAATCTGTCCCTGACTATAGCAAAGATGGAGAAGACACAGGAGGCTCTGAAAGGTGTCGTGGATGTGATCCGGACTGCCCTTTGGGAGGACGAAGATCCGGATGATGAACCGGACTGCGAGGATTGTGATCTTCCCTGCAGGCATAATCCTAAATTTGCGGGTAATACAGCAGATGGCGCTGACAATGATGACAGAGAGATACTGGGAGAACTGAAGGCGATCGCAGAGGCCATGAAGCAGAAAGAAGCGGACATGGACGCGGTTGAGCAGAAACTGAAAGAAGATGCCTGTATCGATCCTGTCGATCCGAAAACGACTCCGGAAAACAATGAGGAACCTGATGACGACGAAGACGAGGCGGAATCTCTTGCGATCGAACTCCTGAAAGCGGTCTTTTCCACACTGGCCGAACTGATAGACAAAGAAGAATGATCACTCAATAGAAACAGATAACACCATGGGGCAGGCAGTGCGGCTCCCGCAACCTGCCCCCTTCATAAAAAAGCAACCTGTTTAAGGCACATTTAAAGAAAACTCCTGTATAATACGGACATACAAAAACGAAAAAGAACAGGAGTTCAAACCGATGAGAAAGAAAAAATGGATCGCGCTGTGCCTTTCCGGCCTGCTTGCCCTTTCCATGGCAGCATGCGGAAGCACACAGAACGCAGAAAACACAGAGAGTACAGGCAGTACAGAAAGCGAAGTTTCGTCTGAGACAGTCGATACCAGTGCGGCAGCAGAAAGTGAAAGCACTGCGGCAGAGCAGACCACATCTGAGAGTGCTGCCGAAGCAGTCGTCAGTTCTTCCCTGGAACAGATCGACATGACCAAATGGCAGTACAACGCGGATGACGACGTGTATTACCAGATCGGCATATCCTACTGTTCGGATCCGGCGGACGCCTCTTATGAGACACTGGCCGTATTCGTTCCCGGGGTCTATATGACCGGCACGGAAAACGGAGACGGCACATACACTTGTGAGCTGAACGCTGATGGCGAAGTAAATGGCTACACAGCCGAAACCGCCCCGATCGTTATGCCGATCAACACCCCGGGCTATTCCGCCCAAAGCGCACTCACGGAATATACCAGCGTTTCTTCTTACACGGATGCCGGGTTTGTCTATGTTCATGCCGGCTGCCGCGGCAGGGACTCCGGAGCGCCGGCAGGCGTAACGGACCTGAAGGCAGCGATCCGGTACATCCGCTGGTGTGATGAACTGCTGGCGGGCGATGCGGAAAGCATCTTCACCTTTGGCATGAGCGGAGGTGGAGCGCAGTCTGCGATCGTTGGATCGACTGGTGACAGTGAGCTGTATGATGCGTATCTTACCGAGATCGGCGCGGTGGAAGGCATCAGCGACGCGGTGCTCGGATCCATGTGCTGGTGCCCGATCACCAACCTGGATTCCGCCGATGAAGCCTATGAATGGATGATGGGGAGTACCCGGAGCGGTCTTTCCGATGACGAACAGGCCATTTCCGATGCTTTGGCAGAAGCCTTTGCGGAATATATCAACGAAGCCGGCATTCAGGATGAGGACGGAAATGTCTTGACACTGGAAGCATCCGAGGACGGTAATTATCAGTCTGGAAGCTATTATGAATATCTGAAGAGTATCATCGAACAGTCGCTGAATAACTTCCTTGCGGATACGGAATTCCCGTATGACGCCTCTTCATCCGGCAGCAGCGGCGGTCCCGGGGGCGGTTTTGGAGGAAACGGCGGTCCGGGCGGCGACTTTGACGGCAACGGCGGCCCCGGAGGTGATTTCGGCGGAGAAAGACCTGATCGAAGCAGTAATGAAGGTACTGATGAAGTAGAAGGCGGAATGGAATCCGGACAGAGCTTTGAAGAGATGGATAACATTTCCAGAACGGACTCCGACAGCGGGCTTTCCCTCTCCGGAACCTATGAGACAGCGCAGGATTATATCGACGCCCTGAATGCGGACGGTGAATGGGTCACCTACGACGCGGAGACGAATACCGCCGCAATCACCAGCATCGATGCTTTCGTGAAGGCTTTCAAAACCGCGTCCAAGAGCCTCGGGGCCTTCGACCAGATGGATGAAGGACAGGGCGAGAATGAGCTCTTCGGTTACGGCGACGGAAACGGCGCGCATTTCGATGTGACACTGGCGGCCATTCTGGAAACCCTGGGAAATGATGCGGCTGCCGATTACGCCGAGGATCTGACAAAACCGGATTCTGTCGGGAACACAGTGGATGCAAGGCTTGCGATGTATACGCCGCTGTATTACCTTCTGGAATCCTCCGATGGATACGGGACGAGCGAAGTCGCCAAATACTGGCGGATCCGCACCGGTATCGCGCAGAGTGACACATCGCTTACCACGGAAGTTAACCTCGCGCTGGCGCTGGAGAACTACGACAGCGTAGAGGATATAGATTTTGAAACGGTCTGGGGAGAAGGCCATACACAGGCGGAGCGCACCGGCGATTCCACATCCAACTTCATTGCATGGGTCAATGAGTGCATGAAATAAACACTTGAAAAACAAAGCCCCGTAAACTTACATAGCGTCCTGAGCATTTGTGCCCGGGGCGCTTTTCTGTTCAGAAAACCAGGAATCTATAAGAAAAGGGGGCGAACTTATGCAGGAAGAAGTTGAAAACAGGACAGTCAACATCGTCGTGATGACGACCAGGCTGACGGCCAGAACGCTGATGGACGGTCTTCGGAAATATATGAACGAGCAGTCCCAGACGAAGCAGCATATCCATCAGAAAAAGCTGGATGTGAAGCTGGAGTCGAAATACCGGCAGAAGGAACAACGAAAAGCGGAAGGCCCGCACGGTAAACAGACGGTAAAGCAGTTGGTCCGGCACAGCAACGGCTTGAAGCAGGTGCCGGTTCACGGGGAGCGTTTAAGAGAGTTTGAGCGGATCCTGAAAAAGTACGGGGTTGATTTTGCGGTCATGAAAGAAGCACAGGGAGAGACCCCAAGGTATATGGTGTTCTTCAAGGCAAAAGATGAAGCCGTGATCTCAAACGTTCTTCAGGAAGGCACGAAGAAACAGCTTGCAAAAGGGAAGTCGGTCAGGAAACCAAGCGTTCGCGCTGCGCTGAAAGAAGCAAAAGAACTTGCTGCGGCTGCTCCGGCGAAGACCCGTCAGAAAGAAAAGGACCTGTCGCTATGAGAGTCGAGGATGTAACGGGGAGGGCAAAGAAAGCTCTCCCCTATGTATTTACCGGGCTGATCGGGACTAATGTCGGAGAAGCGATCCGCATGACGACCGGATCCGATGCTTCAGAAAAGATCCTTTCATTCATGCAGGCTTTCCCAGAGGCATTTCGGAACTTTTTACCCTCTTTTCATCCGTTCGACTTATTGGTCGGCGCAGTTGTTGCCGCGGTATTTGCCCTGATCATTCAGGTCAAGCGGATGGATGCGAAGAAATACCGGCAGGGCGTGGAATACGGTTCTGCCCGGTGGGGA
>CAZRNI010000007.1:0-27958 GCA_964601425.1 uncultured Eubacterium sp.
TGCAGACACTGTCGTACTAGTCAAACCCAACACCTCACGCGAACTCACTTAAAGCTCCCTTCAGGACACTTCATCCGTCTCTACGATATACCTCACAGCTCCCTCTGTTCCATCATACGTTCCCAATGCAGTGTGTCCGCGGTCTGCAAGAATCAGTGCGCGGAATTGATTTAGTGTATCTGTCAGTTCATGTCCGGCAGTATCACCGATTTTCTGCATTCCGTCCTGATTCATATCCTTAATTCCGTCAGCCAGTTCTTTGATGCCATCCCGCATCTTATCGTACCCGGACAGCAGTGCTGCGCCCGAGGATGACAGCTTGCCTGCACCGTCCGAGAGCTGCTTTGAGCCCTCTGCAAGCTTTGATACGCCCTCCGTGTAAGCCTTTACGCCCTGCTGAAGTGAAGAAGCGCCTTCTGCGAGCCGAGCAATTCCGTTCTTCAATTCTCCCAGCTGCCCTGCTCCTGATGAACTCATACTGCCTGCCGCTGTCTGCAAATCTGCTCCCGCAGCCATGGCAGCTGCAGTTCCGGCTGCCTGTGCGGCAGCTGCTTTTTCCTCATCAGAAAGTTCTTCATTTGATGAGAGCGCTTCCATTGCCGCTTTTTCCGCCTGTTCTGCTGCATGCGAAGCCATCGCCTCCACATCAAGGCCGCTTTCGCCATTCTGCTGTCCCTCCGTCACGCCTTCTGCCGTCTGTGTGAGTCCCTTGTTTAATTCTGCAAGTGCATCCGCCAGCTGTGACGCTCCTTCTGTCAAAGAAGCACTGTTTTCATCTAGCTTTTTGACGCCTTCATTTAACTGCGATGCGCCGCTCGCCAGACTTCCTGCTCCGCCGACGTACTGCGACAGTCCGTCACGGAATTCACCTGCACCATCCCGTAATTCTTCCGTTCCGTCCTGCAGTTCATCCCCTGCATCGGCGATTTCCTGCAGATCACTGACAGTGTCCTTTAGATCATCTATCGTCGATTCCTTCGTCTCTGAAAGCAATCCGTTTGTGACGATCGTTGCAGTAAAATCCAGTTTGAAATTTTCTGCATATGCATCAATCTCTACATATGTCGGGATTCCATCTTCTTCCTTCTCTTTGTTTTCTTCCTGCTCTGTACCGGCAGATGACTCTTCCTTTATTTCATTTACTGGTTCATCTTCTGTAACAGCTTTTGCTTTATGTTGTCCGGCGTCTGTGCTCTTGCCGGATTTTTTATCTTTGCCTTTATCTTTGTCCTTATCTTTATCGTCCTTGTCATATTCGAAAGAGATTCCATCGAGTGCGTCTTCTACGGCATCCAGTGCAAGCGCATCCTCCAGACCGGGCATCGCGTAGCCGATCGCAACCTGATTGTCCTGTATGCCGCTGACATCTCCGTTTGTCACTGTGACATCGCTGAATCTGTCTTCCGGCAGCATGACTGCCGTCAGAAATGCCAGGGGAACAATTGTCTGCACTTCTCTGTCGTCGATCTTCTCCTTTACATTTGTCCGGTTCTCATAATCAAAACGAATCCGGACATGACCCGTTTTTCCGGCAATTTCATCTGCCGTAACCGGCTGATCATCCAGAAAATATTTGACGGAGACAGCAAATGGGAGCTCCTTCAGCTGCTCTGCGCCTAGCTCTTCTTCCATATCATCACCGGAGGTACGCAAAGACGCGCTTCGAACAGCGCCTGCCGGATCCGCTTTAATCGTAATCGTCTGCTCTGTTTATTTTTCTTCCCGCTGTTCTGATGCATTCCCTGTTTTTTCTGCGGTTCCGGATGACGTTTCTGATATCGTTCCTTCTCCGCCCGGCAGGTTTCCATCCGCGATCTCCCCTGCGCCCGAAGCCGCTCCGCCGGATTCCTCATCCACACCGGCAGTTGATTCTTTCCCGCCGGCTGTCTGATCTGTACCGGCAGACGAAGCTGTCCCGCCGGACCCCGTCACGCCTGCATCATAGGCTCCGTTTTTATTTGACGCAGCGCAGGCCACAGCCAGAAAACTCAGCTCTGCAGTCAGGGCGAATATTCCGATTCTTCTTATCTTCTTCCTCATCTTTTCAGGCTCCGTTTCTTTATTTCCTTTACGGCAACTTTTCTCAACGCACCCGCACCCAGTTTTTCTTCAACCATCGCGCCCGGTATCTTTCCGCAGCACACTTCGTGCACCAGGTATCTTTCCGCAGCACACTTCGTGCACCAGGTATCTTTCCGCAGCATACTTCGCGCACCAGGTATCTTTTCACAGCACACTCCACGCACCCGGTATCTTTCCGCAGCACGCTCCGCACCTGCGTCTGAGACATCAATTCTATTTCCGCGGACTGCCGCCTACTCTACATTTTTCAAAGCCTCATCCATTGTAACTTTTCCGATTCTCCGGTATTCAAGCAGTGCAACCGCCACATAAGTCCCGATTCCGATCAGAAGCGCATTCCGGTAGACGGATCCGCTGATTACAAACGGAATCCACCCGGTCATCTCTGTGCGCAGCATCATGCGGAACACCCACTGCAGTGCAATCGATTCCAGCGGAATGGTGGCAGCCAGCAGCAAAACGACCAGAATACTTGTTACCATTACATACAGCCGGGCTATTTCACCTGTCCGGTAGCCGAGAATCTTTGTCATAGAGATCGACGCCGCATTTTTTTCAATAATCATTTTCGACATCAGATAGATCAGGATCATAAACATGATAACCGCGAAGACATCCACAATATTCATCATGCTTCCCATTGAAATCAGCAGCTGGCGGGACACTTTGGAAAGTGCCTCGAAATCAATTCTCTGTCCGATGTATTTCTCATCGACATCTGTAATCTCTGTCTCAGAGAAGTAGCCGCTGAATGTGCCGGACCCGAGATCAAAAACTTCATTCATATCTTCGCGCTCCATAAAGACAGCGAGTGCGCCGTCATAGGGATAGATGCCGGTCACTTCAAATGTGTATGTTTTGTCCTCATAGGGTTCCTTCAGTGTGATGGTACTCCCAGCGTCCAGCATCCACTTTTCCGCGTAGGCCCTGGATACATAGACTTCTCCCGGCTGGATTTCCTGACTGATGTAGCGGCTTGTTTCTTCTACGCCGTAGACAAGAAGTTCTTCTTCTTTAAACGGGTGTCTGTCGTCCGCAACTGTCCGCAGGGAATATGCAGTGAATTTTTCCGCGTCGGGATTCTCCGTCTCCACAGCCCGCTGGAAAAGCATCATATTCAGAAGGCTTTCTATTTTTCTGTCCTCATTCACCGCACCGGCCGGCAGCTGCAGTACATACTGATACTTGCAGAACATATTATTGGGCAGCGCATCCATGTAATTGTGCAGAACATTTGGAAACATCAGTCCAAAAAGAAGCAGAAAATTTGCAAACAATATCCCGATGGCCAGAACAATATAATTGTTCCGGTTCTGCGCGGCAATCCGCAGACGGAACCGTGAAAAGAACGGAATCCGCTTACTTAACGGAAATGCACGTCTGTTCCTGCTCTTCCGCAGATCGCGGCGCAAAAACTGCAGCGGCGATAATTTCAGCCGTCTGTGCAGGACCCACCAGGTAATGACTGCCATCAGAATCAGCGGAATGATCGTTGTCTCCAGGAAAGCAGCCACACTCCACCGGGTAACGTAGGTCGGCAGCGAATAACTTCCATAGTAAAGTGCGGCATTTATGTTTTTCATCACCGTGTAGCCGAATAGATTTCCGACTGCCGCGGAAATCAATGTTACAATCACCGGCAGGGTCATATAGTGCCGGATCAATTCTCTGCGGGTAAAACCAGTAGCGCGCAGTGTACCGATCACAGCTGCCTCGCTTACAATCGTATTGCTGATCGTTACCGCAAAAACAAATGCAATAATAACAATCACAATATAGAGAAACACTGTCATCATTGCGCGGTCGGATCCCATATCCTCTCCGGTAAACATGATTGCCTGGTTCTGGTAGCGCGGAAGAAATCCGGTCAGATCAGCAGTCTTCGTAAGCGTTTTTACGAACTCCTCCGCACGCGTATTTTCCTCTGTCTCATCTGCCGGAGGCTCGTCGTATTTCCAGGCATAACGCCAGGTCAGAAGATCTCTGTCGAAGGCCTGAAACGCCTCTTTTGAAATCACCGATACGCCAAACTGTTTTGCATCAAACATCGTATCGTTGTTGTTTTCAAAAAGTGCACTGTAATCAGACAGCGCGACAAGCCCGGAAATCCTGAAGTCCTTTCCGGATGCGAGCGATAACATATCTCCGACTTTCAGTCCGTTATTGTCAGCGTACATCCGGTCAATAGCTATTTCATCGGCAGCCTCCGGCAGCGCTCCCTCCATCAGGCAGGGCAGATCCACGACATCGCGCATGGGAAATATACGCATCGTCGTCCCGTTTGTAAGCGGGCGATCCGTAAATAACAGCGGATATACAGATACGCCGGCCTCTTCAATCGCAGAAATCTGCCGGTCCTTCAGTTCTGCCTCCACAGTAAAATTGCCGTCTTCAACGTTATACTTTATAAAACTTTCATGATAGGCAGCAATCATACTCTCATCGCAGACCAGAAATCCTGAAATCTCTGAAATCGACAAGATCATAAGCAGGAAAATAACCAGATACTTTCCAAGATCAGCCCGGAGTTCCCGTAAATAACGTTTTCGAAGCGGATTTCTCACCGCCTGTTCCTCCCCTCTTACAAGCTGCAATTTCACAATTCCGATCGCAGACTGTCCGAAGATCACCGGTGCTTGACGATCCGCAAAGCGGGATTTTAGCACCGCTGTGAATCTGAGCAAGCGCGAGCGTGTCTGCGATGAAATGTGAAATTGCAGCATTTTATCACATTTACCACTCCAGTTCCTCAACCGGAACCTTCTTTTGATTTAATGCATTGTCGCGAAGCATTCCGTCATGCAGCAGCACAATCCGGTCTGCCATATGCCGGATTTCGGCATTGTGTGTCACCATGATTACTGTGTTTCCGTAGGTCTGATTGACGGTCTCGATCAGCTTCAGTATCTCCTTGGACGTCTTATAATCCAGTGCACCTGTCGGTTCATCGCACAACAGAATATCCGGATTTTTGACAATCGCACGCCCGATGGACGTGCGCTGCTGCTGTCCGCCGGACAGCTGATTCGGAAGCTTCCCGGCATGTTCCTTTAATCCCAGAACCTCCAGCAATTCATCAACATTCAGCGGTTTTCGGCTTAAATATGCGCCGACTTCTATATTTTCCCGCACAGTAAGATTCGGAATCAGGTTATACATCTGAAAAATATAGCCCAGATGTTCTCTGCGGTACCGCGTCAGTTCTTTCTCTTTCATAGAACCGATCGATGTCCGGTCGATTGTAATGGTTCCGCTGTCCGCCGCATCAATCCCGCCTATAATATTCAGCAGGGTAGATTTACCCGATCCCGACGGCCCGAGAAGAACGCAAAATTCACCGCGTTCCAGAGACAGATCAATTCCTTTTAAAACTTCAACCCGATTATCTTTTCCGCCGTAGGATTTCCTTATTCCTTCCAGTCTTAGAAACATAAATGCCTGCTCCTGCCCTGTTTTAATAAGATGTTATACTCTTCTAACCATAGTTAGATTAAACTATCTCAACTTTTTTGTCAATCGTACATATTGCATTTTTTTTCGCAATATGCTATAGTTATCGCTGGTTAGTAAATGAAAACTAACTCTATATGAGAGGAAAAAAAATGGCAGTTTCATATGACAGACTTTGGAAATTATTAATCGACAAGAAAATCCGTCCCGCGGATCTTCGGAAAGAAGCAGAGATTGCGCCGAACACCATGACAAAATTGCGCAAAGACGAATCTGTAAATCTTGCAATTCTCGGAAGAATCTGCAGCGTCTTATCCTGTGACTACGGCGACATCATGGAATACGTGGAAGACACACCGGCCCGACAATAATCCGCACCGCAGCATACCCGCATATTTCACTTGACAAATAAGGAATTCGTTTCTATAACTATAGGAAAACGCAAAATGAGAGGTAGTTTTCCTATGTTAGATACAATCCTTTATCATATCGTCGATTTTCTGGCGCGGGCGCACAGCCGGCTGCTGACCCTGAACGATCACTATGAGCTGTTTTTTTCTGACAAACAGCTTCATTTCTGGGTCATCGGTGTCATCGGTATGCTGCTTATCTTTGCAATTCATCCACTCTTTACACTGCTGGCAAAAACAGATCATGTCATGGTCATTTCATGGATTTACGTATTCACCATGATTCTGGTACTGACCTTTGCGATTGAAATCGGACAGGGATGGTCCGGACAGGGAACGATGGATTTTGATGATATTGTGTTCGGTGTCTGCGGGTTTATTTTGCTGTTCGGTATATTTGCTGTGATCAGATGGGTGATTCTGGGAATTTTCCGGACATTATTCGGGCGGTGAGAGTAAACTCACACCGCCTGCCTTGCTGCAATACATATAGCTATACATATCGTTCATTGCTTACGCGCAAAAACCGCTTCCGTGCATCGCATGCACCGGAAGCGGTTATCTTTTTCTTATATCATTATAAACTGAAATGAAGCTGCCTTATCATACATTGCGCGCAATCGCCAGTACCTTATACTGGATTTCCCCGGCCAGCGATTCGACTGTTACAACATCATCAACACGCGCCCCGATCAGCGCTTTGCCGACCGGCGACTCATTGGATATTTTTCCGCTGCGGCTGTTTGCCTCAGTAGATCCGACAATTGAGAAAGTCATCTCTTCATTATATTCCATATCCAGAACACGAACCTTGCAGCCGATGTTGATCGTATCCGCATTGACTTCTTCCTCGTCAATAACCTCATCCAGATTCTTCAGGATTTTCTCAATTTCTTCGATCCTTGCCTCAATATCACGCTGCTCATCCTTGGCTGCGTCATACTCGGCGTTCTCTGAGAGGTCACCCTGCTCTCTCGCCTCTTTGATCTTCTGTGCGACTTCACGTCTCTGATTCACCTTCAAATCATGAAGCTCATCCTCAAGCTTCTGAAGACCGGCGCGTGTCATGATATTTTTCCCTGCCATGATTTCTCTCCTTATATTTATTTATTCATCATCTTCATCCGGGTGCTTTAATTCATCGTTCAGTACATCCAGAATGTCATAGACATCCAGACCATGTACTTCACACGCTTCTTTCAGTGTCTCCACCTGCGAGACACCGCATCCAAGACAATGCAGTCCGACATCCAGCATAACCGGAACCAGCTCCGGAAACTGTGCAACAATATCTCCGACAATCATATCGGCTGTAACCGAATCACCGCGGTCGCCGAAATTGGCTTTGATCTCCTCATCCACATCGCCGATCTGTGTCAGACCGAAATAGCTGACAAAAACCTCACGGATTCCTCTGGAAAGGAAATTCAGAGAAGACGGTCCCAGATGGATATTCTTCATACCAATATACAGAAGTTCCAGAATCTCAATGACAGATTTCGGATCGTACCATGCCACATTAAAGTAGACCGGCAGCATGCCGACATCGGAGAGATTCATTTCCTCCTGAAGATTCAGAAGAAAGTCACAGATCGAGTAGCTGTCTGCAGAATCACCTGCATCAATCAGCCGCGGAATTCCCGCCACTTCACCCAGATCCTGTGTGTTAAAACGATATTTGACAGACCCTGCAGTCATGATGAGAACATCGTCCGGAACAGCCTTTGCAAAATCAGAATAATAGCTTCTGCTCTTGGCGCGTCCGTCTGTTCCGATCATCACAACCACTTTTCTGATCTCATTTTTAGAAAGGCCGCGCGCCACCGGTTTTACAAAGCCGGACAGCTGCTCTTTCCCGTATCCTGTAACGATCGTTTCGCGCGTGAGCTCCTGCGGCGGTTCGCAGGATTTGGCAAGTGCAATCACCTCTGAATAATCGTCATTTGCCTCCTCGCCAATATGTCTGCATCCGGGACATCCGGCCACGCCTGTTGTAAAGACACGGTCGATATAATTCTTCCGCGGAATCGTAAACTCATCCGATGTCACAAGAATCGGTCCGTTGAAAGATGCGAACTCTTCTTTTTGCTGGTGCCATGCACCGCCGTAATTGCCCGCAAAATGCGAATGCCGCGCCAGTTCCGGATATGCGTGCGCAGATAACAGATCTGAATATGAGTAGACATCAACGCCTGTCCCCGCAGTCTGCACAAGCAGTCTGGAGAGCACCTGAATATCATCGCCGACAACAAGAATACCGGGATTGGTCCGCACACCGGTGTCAACTTCAATAGCCTCGGGCATGCCATATAATTCTCTTCTTGCACTGTTGAGCAGTGTCATGGCCTTAATGCCATAACGCCCGGCCTCAAGAACACTGGCAATCAGCTCTCCGCCGCGAATCGTATCATCTGCTGCTTTTTTGAGTGAACCCTGTATAAATGTATGTATTTCTTCGTCGTCTTTTCCGAGTTTATTGGCAAGACGCAGATAAGACGCCGTTCCCTGCATTGCATAGAGAATCAGTCCGCGCAGGCCGCGGATATCCGGGTCTACGGTTGCCATGCGTCCCACTTCTGCTGCTTTTGCAGTATACTGCTCCTCAGCTCCCGTCCATGATGCCGCTTCCGGAAGTGCATCGGTACTGCAGAAAGCCGCCAGCTCTGCTTTTTGCGCCAGCGTCCGGTTGATCTGTCTGCGGTATGCTTTCGGATCATAGTTGACATTTACTGTACACATGACCAGATTGTCCAGAATGATCCGGTTTGCCTCGGCAGGTACCGGCTGCTTTTCATCCCGCAGCGCAGAGGCCACGGACGCAAGTCCCTGTGTGACATAGATCAGAAGATCCCGGAATCCGGCAGCTTCCGGGGTAATCCCGCACATGCCAGTTCTTGTACAGGCGGCATTTGCTGCTGCCTCCTGACACTGGTCACAGTACATCAGCGCATTCTGCACTGTATTTGTTTGTTCTGACATAATTATTTGCTCCTAAAAACCAGTCACATGCTTCCATACAGCCATATAATCCGTATAGAAGACTGAATCCAATGCGGATAGTATACAACAAGAATTCCTGTAATTCAAGACAAACGAAAGCACGGATTCCCGCGTTTACTTTCGCTGAAATTCGTGCTACAGTTGAATATGGAATCCGCCTGTATCCGGTGCAGGCAAGCACAGAAAACGGGCGAAAGGAGGTTTTTATGATTCTTGCTGTTGACATTGGAAATTCCAATATTGTAATCGGGTGTTTTGAAGATGAGACAATTCTGTTTGAGGAATGGCTCTCAACGACACAAAACTCCACAGCCCTTGAATATACGGTTATCATCAAGACCATTCTCGATCTGAATCATCTGGATGCATCATGCATCCACGGTGCCATTATCTCCTCCGTTGTCCCTTCTGTCACACATACCGTGCGGCATGCGATCAGCCGTCTCACCGGCAAAGATGCGCTCGTTGTGGGACCTGGCATAAAAACCGGCCTGAAAATCCAGCTGGACAACCCCGCGCAGCTCGGCAGCGACCGGGTCGCCGAAGCAGTGGCCGCGATCCGCTACTATCCGGCACCGCTCATTATTATTGATATGGGTACCGCCACGACCATTTCCGTGATTGACGATCATGAAAATTTCCGCGGCGGCATGATCTATCCCGGTATGCTCGTTTCGCTTGAATCCCTGACGTCACAGGCTTCACAGCTGCCGCATATCAGTCTGGATAACCCCAGAAAAATAATCGGAACCAATACCATAGACTGTATGAAAAGCGGCATCATTTACAGCACAGCCGCTGCAATAGACGGCGTTGCCGACCGGATTGAACAGGAACTCGGAACATCCTGTACTCTGATCTCAACCGGCGGCTATGCCAATCAGGTCATTCCTTTCTGCCGGCGAGAAATCGTGATCGATGAACAGCTGGTTCTGAAGGGACTGATGACCATTTACAACAAAAATCATTAAGCTAAAGCAGCTGTAAAACCGGCGTTCCGATTGCACCTTCCGGCATCGAAACGCCGAAGTTATCTGCTATGGTGGCGCCGATCACCGCAAAACTGTCTGCATCCGGAAGCGGTCCTCCCGTTTCCATCGCAGGCGACCATGCAATCAGCGGCGTGTATTCACGTGTGTGATCACTGCCTGTATATGTGGGATCATTTCCGTGATCTGCCGTCAGCAGGAGAAGGTCTTCCTCTCCGAGCTTCTTCATCAATTCTCCGAGGCCCGTGTCAAATTTCTCGATTTCTTTTCCGTACCCTTCCGGATTGCGTCTGTGTCCCCAGAGTGTGTCAAAATCTACCAGATTGGTAAAACAAAGTCCGGTAAAATCCTTTTCTGCCATCTGAATGGTCTGCTGCATCCCGTGTACAGAACTTTCCGAATGCATTGCTTCCGTAATTCCCGAACCCGAAAAAATGTCCTCTATCTTTCCGATTGCAATTACATCGCGCCCTGCTTCCTGCAACACGTTCATCACCGTAGGCATCGGCGGAGCCAGGGCATAGTCTCTGCGGTTTGACGTCCGTTTAAACTCTCCGCGTTTTTTCCCGGTATACGGCCGCGCAATCACCCGGCCGACCTTCCAGTCTTCCCGCATGGTAAGTTCCCGGGCGATCTCACAGCACCGGTACAGATTCTGCAGATCAAACGTTTCTTCATTTCCGCAGATCTGAAGAACAGAATCTGCCGATGTGTACACAATCATTTTTCCGTGATTGATTTCTTCCTCTCCGAGCTCATCCAGAATCACCGTTCCGCTTGCCGCCCGGTTGCCGATCACCTTCTTACCGCAGCGTTCTTCCAGCGCCTGAATCAGTTCCGGCGGAAATCCGTTTTCCGCGAAATTCTTAAATGGCTTTGCCGTCCGGATCCCCATCATCTCCCAGTGTCCGGACATGGTATCCTTGCTGTTGCTGGCTTCTGCCATGCGCATAAACATACCGGCCGGCTGCACCTCCGGCTCCATCCCCGGAACCCCGGGACAAGGATGCAGATTCAACAGTCCCAGCTTTTTAAGATGCGGAATTTCCAGCGCACCCACCCGCGCAACAATATGCCCGAATGTATCAACGTCGATGTCTCCAAACTTCTCCGCATCCGGCATTGCTCCGATCCCGAGAGAGTCAATTACAATTAGAAAAATTCGTTTATATTTCATAATAAATCACCTCTCCATCTGCTCCGGTCCGAACGAATCCGGAAGCAGTTCCTTCAGTGTACGTGACGTAAACGCCCCGTTTCCGTCGGAGTACATGATTATAAAATCCGGTCCGCAAAACTCCCGCATCACCTGCCGGCAGGCACCGCAGGGCGGGCAGCATACCAATTGCCTGTCATCACACACGTTATCCTGCGCTTCCTCTTCTGCAGTATGAAGTCCTTCCGGATCCGGCACTTCTGCCTGAACAGGCTGGTCTGCCCCGGCAGAAACTGCCGGACCGCCTGCAATTGCAATCGCCGTAAATCTTCGCTTTCCTTCAGATACTGCCTTAAAAAAAGCCGTCCGCTCCGCGCAGTTTCCAAGCGGATATGACGCATTTTCAATATTACAGCCCGTGTAAATCGTTCCGTCATCTGCAAGAAGCGCTGCGCCTACCGCAAAGTTTGAATAAGGCGCATAGGAATTCCTACGCGCCCTGACTGCCTGCTCTTGTAATAACTGGTTATATGACTGATTTTCAAGTATTTTCGCACACATACAAAACCTCTGCAGCAAATCCTGCCTGCGCTTGCAGACGCATTATCACCGCTCTCACTTCGCGCTTTCCGATGCGATCATCGTCCGGATGGCCTCAACCGCAACCTCAATCGCATGACCTGTATCATGCACCTGCGGATTCGGGAGACCTTTTGCCGCACGCTCCTGATTTGCGATCACCAGCAAAACCGTTCCCATTCTGACCCGCAGAGCACTTGCCGCCGTAAACAGCGCCGCAGACTCCATCTCTGAGCCAAGTGCTCCGCACCGGATCCAGGCCTGCCACAGATTCTGCAGCTCATAGCCGACCGGCTTCTGCTCCGGTTCGTGCTGACCGTAAAAAGAATCCTTACACTGTACTACACCGATATGTGTACAATATCCCAGCTGTTTGGCTGCATCTGCCAGTGCGCGCGTCACTTCAAAGTCCGGAACCGCCGGAAATGCAAGCGGTGCATACTCTCTGCTGGTCCCTTCCATACGGATGGCGCCGTTTGCAATGATCAGGTCGCCGCCGACAATTTCTTCCTGCATACCGCCGCAGGTTCCGACACGAATAAATGTATCCGCTCCGCAGCGTTTCAGTTCCTCCAGCGCAATTACCGCAGATGGTCCGCCGATTCCCGTGGATGTGACACTCACCTTTTCTCCGTTCAGGTATCCGGTATAGGTGTTGTATTCCCGGTTCTGCATCACATGCACAGGACGGTCCAGATAAGCTGCAATCTTTTCACACCGCCCCGGATCACCCGGCAGAATCACATAGCGGCCCACGTCACCTTCTTTTAACTGTATATGGTACTGGAGGCCGGCTCCTTCTGTATAATCAATCATTTTGATGCTTCTCCCGCTGTACGCTCCGTTCCGGTCCCGTCTGAAGATGATCCATAGACTTCCGTGTCCTCTGACGCGGATGGCGTGACGACCGTGCTTCCGTCCGCCCCTGCCGGATTTTCTACAATCAGTCTGCTCTCGTACTGCTTGCCGTTTACCTCAAGCAAGATCGTCGTCTCGCCCGGTACGTTCATATCCACCTGCGTCATATCACTCAGGAAATAGATTTCTGCTTTGCTTTTTTCATTGCGCAGAAATGCATGCGCCTCCGGCATCGGACTGCCGGCCTGAAGCGTCAGTGAATTGCGCACGGGATCCCCCGCGGCAACCCGCACAAATATCGCGATCAAAATGAGCCCTGCCACAACAGATCCCGTTATCATTCGAATCCGCCGCATCCTGAGCCGGCGCTGCTTTTCACGTCTGCTCCGGCGCTGTAACCGGCGCTTACGCTCACGCATATACCGGCGATAGGCTTCCTGATCCTCCTGTTCAATTGCATCCACAGGATCCTGCTCTGCCAGCTGCTCATACAGATCCATTTCTTCCCTGTACTGCATAATACCCCTTATTTATTCAAGTCCCGCCCCTGCGGGACTTGGCGCGGAACCCGGGTCGGCTTTGCCGACATCTTCCTTTCCGGGTTCCTGTGCATCCCCGCGGAGCGTTAAACTCAGTGTGACATTATACTCACCACTGAGTCTGGTTTACTTTACTGAGTTTAAATTAAACTGTCAGTTCAATGCGTCTCCCCGTTGCATGATACTGAACAACATGAACCCCGGCAGCTGACAGCATCATTTTGGATGCGGTAACAGCAGGTGTCCCTGCATATTTGTCGCTGTCATATATCACCGTTTTAATTCCAGCCTGAATGATTGCCTTTGCACACTCATTGCAGGGAAACAGTGAAACATAAATCTTCGTTCCCTCCAGACTGCCGCCGCGATAATTCAAAATGGCATTCAGCTCGCTGTGCGTCACATAAACATATTTTGTTTTAAGCGGATCGTCGTCTTCCCGCGCCCACGGAAAATCGTCGTCCGAACATCCGACAGGAAGCCCGTTATAGCCGATCGAGAGGATCTTATTATCCTCACTCACAATACAGGAACCCACCTGAGAATTGGGATCCTTGGACCGCTGACCGGCCAGCTTTGCTACTGCCATAAAATATTCATCCCAGGACATATAGTCTTCACGTTTTCCAGTCATGCGATGTTCCCCTTCATCTAAAATAAGATCCTCTTACGAGGTAATCACATGACATTCCATTTCAAGTTCAGGTCTCTGATCACTTTGTACCGAAAATACGATCCCCGGCATCCCCCAGTCCCGGAACGATATATCCGTGATCATTCAGGTGATCATCCAGCGCACCGATGTACAGATCCACGTCCGGATGCTCTTCCTGCATACGCTTAACGCCTTCCGGCGCCGCGATGATGCACATAAAATGAATCGACTTTGCGCCGTGTCCTTTCAGTAATGTAATTGCCGCAGAAGCCGATCCGCCGGTTGCGAGCATGGGGTCTGTAACAAAAACATCTCTTCTGGCAATATCCGCAGGAAGTTTGCAGTAATATTCAACCGGATCCAGTGTGTCCGGGTCACGGTAAAGTCCGATATGTCCGACCTTTGCAGCGGGATTGATGGTCTTAAATCCCTCAACCATTCCGAGACCTGCTCGAAGAATCGGAACAACAGCCATCTTGAGTCCGGCGAGACGCTTTACTGTTGTTTTTGTAATCGGCGTCTCTATTTCCACATCCTCAAGCGGAAGATTCCGCGCAGCTTCATAGCACATCAGTATCGCGATTTCCCCGATCATCTCGGCAAATTCTTTTGAGCTTGTGTCTTTCTCTCTGATGATACCGATCTTATGCTGAATCAGCGGATGATCCATAACTACTATTTTCCCCATACCGTTTCCTCCTCATTCATTATTTTTTCAGCAATGATTTTAACAAGTCCCTGAAGGATTTCAAAACACTTTCCGCATGTCGGAAGATCTGCTCCAAAAAGAGGTTCTATATCACCGGTAAAACCGGCAAACCCGCTGACTGTGCTGACATATTCCGCACGCGGAGACAATGCCCGCACTTTTGCAACCTGATCCTGTTCCATGACAAGAAGCAAAGTCTCTGAATCAATTTCTTCCGGCGAGAGCTGCACCGCCTCATGATCTTTCGCTGTCAGATTGTTATTTGCAAGTATGGCCTCTATTTTCTGATTGACCGGTTCCGGAAAAAGAACAACCAGACCTCTGGCCAATATTTCCACTTTTTCCCCGACCGGTTCGTTACGCATGACAGCGGCTGCCATGACACTGCGCGCAGTGGCATCGCCATCCACAAAAATTATTTTTTTAAATGGCATCATATCTGATCATCCTTTTCGTGCGTATCCGCATCAATTATGCGATGTCCCGCCGCCTTCATCAGGCGGTTCATAATCGCATCGCCCAGTTTGGGCGTGCGGAATGCCTCTGAATAGATCACGTCAACACCTGCTGCATCGCTATCGCGCAAAATTCCATATAAATGTGCCGCAATCTGTATTTCCTCTGTGCGTGCGCCAAGCGACCAGACCGTACCCTCCGGATACGCTCCGCGGGTCTCATCCGAGCAGATGATTCCTACCGAGCGGCCGGCCATCTGCTGACTGTGTGCAAGCGCACGAATCCGCGCCTGAACATTCTGCGGGGAACCTGTCACAATTGTCATCTCGGCTTTTGGCGCATAGTGCCGGTATTTCATTCCCGGCGCCTTTGGACGAACCACAGATGATTCTGACTGAATTCCGGGATCCATTTCGACCGTGCCGATCATAGCAGAGAGCATTTCCTGATTGATATAGCCCGGTCGCAAAATAACCGGAGGATCCACTGTGAAATCTACAATCGTGGACTCCAGCCCGATATCAACCGGACCGCCGTCAATAATACAGTCGATTGTCCCGCCCAGATCTTCTATAACGTGCGCCGCAGTTGTAGGACTCGGACGTCCGGAAGTATTTGCACTGGGCGCCGCGACAAATCCGCCGGCGTAAGCAATCAGAAGCGACGCAATCCGGTTGCTCGGAAAACGCACGGCTACACTGTCCAGCCCGCCTGTCGTCTCATCCGGTACAATTTCACGCTTCCGGAATATCATTGTGAGCGGACCCGGCCAGTAAGCTTCGGCCAGACGTATGGCTGCATCCGGTATTTCTTCTGCAATCTGCTCCAGTGCATCCAAAGATGCAATGTGTATGATCAGCGGATTATCTGACGGGCGGCCCTTTGCCGCATAGATTTTCCGCGCGGCAGCAGGATCCAGCGCATTGCCTCCAAGTCCGTATACGGTTTCGGTCGGAAATGCAACAAGTCCGCCGGCGCTCAGAATCCTGCCCGCTTCCTGAAGTGCCGCCTCATCCGGCGCCTCCTCTGTCATCTGCATGATTCGCGCCCGGCAGTGCTCACCCGTTCCTGTCCGGGACATCAGAAATCCTCCGGATTCTGCTGTTCCATGCCCGGAAGATCCCGGACGATTCCGTTAATCGAGCGGTAGGACTCCATAAATTTCTTCTGTACCTGATTGATCATGCCGAGAATTCCCTGCAGCTCTTCTTCAACCGTTTTGTACCGCTGCTCACCCTCGTCAATCCGCTTGTCGATCTCGATCTGTACATCGTCGATCTTCTGCTTTGCTTCCTGATCTGCAGACTCCAGAATCGCGCGGCGCTGTTCTTCTGCGTCGCGGATCATCTGCTCTGAACGAATCTTTGCGTCATAAACCAGGCTGCCGATGCTTTCATAATTATCAATGTAGGACTGATATTTATCGCGAATGTCTGCTTTCAGCTGTTCGATTTCCGCATCGCGCTCATTGAGCTTCTTCTTAAGATCTTCAATTTCTCTGTCTCTTGCCTGAATAATTTCAAATTCTTTCACTTTTTTTCTCCCTGTTTAATGACATATATTTACTGCTGATTTATGTGCGGCCCGCAGCACAGGCCGCTGCCGCACCGGTAACCGCATGTGTTTTTATTCCAGTCCTCCTGTAATAATACTCCACACGGATGCCTTTTCAAATCCGATCCGCCATGCCGCCACGCCGGCAAGCTCTTTCTGGCGTATGTAATTAATTCTGTTTGTAAGCGACTGCTCATCTTCCATCCAGATGCTGTAGCGCGCTTCACTGTCGGATGAAGTCCCGACATTCTGTCCGCAGGAATCATCGTAAGACAGTGTGATTTCGTGGTCCTTCACAAAATTGCCGGCCTGCTCCATGCTGAGCGCCTCACTCTGCGGAACATCTGTTCCGAACGGAACCGTCCAGCCGCGTGTATAAAACGGAATGCCGCAGATGACCTGCTCTTTCGGAACCTCCGCAAGTGTTCCGTCGACTGCCTCTTCTACAAACGGCATCGAAGCAACCGATCCTGCCTCTGCCGATGCGGATGTATGTTCATCATAAGCCATAACTATAATATAGTCCGCCCATTTTGCCTGCTCGCCGCGTTTATAGTATGCGGAGTATTTCGGAACCATATTATCCACAGAAACAATCAGATTCTGCTCATGCGCTGCAGCCGACAATTCACGGATAAACTGAAGATACTGCGGCGCCGAATCCTCCCGGATTGTCTCAAAGTCCAGATTGATCCCGTCGATCTTTGTTTTCGCTGCTTCCGCAAGTACCTGCTCTATAACATGCGCCCGCATTTCGCGCGTCTCAAAGACTTCACCGATATCAACATCCTTGCCCTTTACATCGCCAAAATGCGCCCATACGCTAATCCCGGCCTTATGTGCGCGCTTCACATATTTCTTATTGGCAAAGGAAACAACAAGACCGTCCTTGTTCGTAATATCAAACCAGGTCGGCGAAATAACATTGAGCCCCTGTGCATCCTGAATCAGTCCCTTGAGCATATCGTTTCCTTCCGGAGAATCGACAAACTGCCACGCCAGAACCGGCGCAGTCTCCATCATCTGATGACTGCCGGTAAAACGCGCATCTGTTGTATGCGAGATCCCCGGCGTGTCCTGAAATGACAGAGCTGACGTTCTGCAATAGCCGACAAAACCGTCCGGCGTCGAGATCCCCGTCCAGTCATCCAGACGCTCCGTCACAACAACCGTACTTCCCTCCGGAACAGTTGTCAGGACTTCACTCTTAGGACCGCCTCTGTAGCGGACCGCCGCATCTGAGGTCACCTCAGCTGTTTCCAGATTGTCCCATTTTGTCCGGACGACAACTCTGTGATCAAACTCCTCCATATCCAGGTCTGAATTATCACGGATGCATGCCGCGGAAATATACGGTATTCCATCTACCAGTCTGACTGCCCCGCTGCCATCGTCCGGCGTCCATGTCAGTTGCTCCTGCGGAAGCGTGAGATACAGTGTGCCGGAATCCTCTTCCCAGTAAAAAGCGCTGTTAAGCATATCCCAGGCCGTTCTGTATTCAAAATAGATATCACCGTCTATCACTTTCCCTTTTTCTTCCAGAACCTTGTCATTGACAATCAGCGCGGCATCATCCGGCTCCTCCAGCTGGAAATAAACCGCCATATCCATCGTTTTATCAGTCGGCGAATATTTTCTGAAAAAATATGCGGTAAAAAAGATAATCCATGCAATAGCAAGTGCCGAGATAATCAGCGGGATTTTAGATACTTTTTTCTTTTTCGTACGTCTTCTGCTGCTCATAAAAAGCCAGTCTCCATTCATTCGTTTATCTGTGCAATATGATAGCATGACGTGAGAGAGATATCAAATGGCAAATCCAGATTATCTCAGTGGTGGGAATGCCACACTGAGATAATCGCTCCGCGGGGTTCCGCGCCAAGTCCCGCAAGAACGGGACTTGAACCCGCACAGCAAGAACCGGCCGCACCAAACACCGCCTGTCGAGGAACCCTGCTGTGTCATCACTGTGCCGCCGGATCTTATTATTCCGTATATTTCTTCTTTATTTTCCGAGGGTAGTTGTGAAAAAATCCAAACGCTCCTTTCTTTAAAATTTCAATATGTTTCATCCCTGAACAGATTGTGTAACGCAATGCATTGCTTTGGATCCGAAATTAATACGCTCTGTTCTTATGTTAATTATAATGATTATGTACACTTATTTCAAGCTCAAATTTTGATTTATGTAAATTTTTTATCACGGCAGCATCTTTACATTTTGGAAAAAATATGGTATAGATACCCCTTAGGAGGCATATGCTATGAAGATTGAGAAAATCAGTGAAAACCAAATCCGCTGTACGCTTACAAGCAGCGATCTGGAGAGCCGTAAAATCCGTCTGAGCGAATTGGCTTACGGCTCTGATAAAGCCAGACTCCTGTTTCAGGATATGATGCAGCAGGCGCATCGCAATTTCGGATTTGAATCAGATAATTCCCCGCTGATGATCGAGGCAATTCCGCTCTCACATGACAGCATTGTTCTGATTATCACCAAAGTAGAGGATCCGGAAGAACTGGACACCCGTTTTTCGCGTTTTTCCACACCCGATCCCGAACCCAGCGATCACATCGAACGGCATTTTACCGGCGCAGATGAAATCCTTGATTTATTCCGCAGAATATCCGGAAAGCAGGAAGAAGACACGGCCGGCGAAACGGAAGCAGCTTCTGAACCCGCAAAGGAAAAAACCACGAAAGATTCGCCGCATACTTCCGATATCACTGCATCGGTCAACCTGATACAGGCCTACCGCTTCCGGTCCTTTGCAGATCTCATCCGGGCTGCGCATATACTCGGATCGCTCAGCACCTGTTCCAATACACTGGTCAAAGATCCTTCGGACGGCTGCTGCTGTCTCGTACTTCACGCGGATCAGACAGAGCCCGAGCTATTTAATAAAATCTGCAACATACTGACCGAATACGGGAATAGTTTTGTAATGACGCCCGGATCAGAAGCGCATCTCCTGGAACATGGCGACGTTCTGATCAAAGATCACGCGCTTCAGTCACTGAAACAATTATAAAAGATTAAAAAAGAGAACTGCTCTGCCGCGCCGGCATGTACAGTTCTCTTTTTATTTACCTTCTCTGTTCTTCCGAATCATTCTGTTTCTCAGCTGTTCTGTCCAAGAAAGCTGCGCAGTTTTTCAACTGCCTCTTTTTCATCCGGGCCCTCAGCTGTTACAATAACGTCGTCCCCGTTGTCGATTCCCAGTGTCATCATTCCCATGATGCTTTTTGCATTGACGCTTTTCGTACCTGATTCCAGATGCACTCTGCTCTGGAACTGGCTGGCCAGCTGAACGAGCATGGCGATCGGCCGTGTCTCTAAACCGCCTGACATTTTAACAGTTACATTAGACCTTACCATTCACGTTCTCCTCCTTGGTCGCCCCTGATTGCTTCTGCTACTTTCCCCAATTTCCGCAATCTGTGGTTCACCCCTGATTTTCCGACCTGCGGGTTCATCATCTGTCCGAGTTCCTGCAGCGTCGCCTCAGGGTATTGTAACCGAATCTGCGCTATCTCGTCAAGCCCCTTCGGAAGACCGCGAAAGCCGATTGTCTTCTCAATCAGTCTGATGTCCTCGATCTGCCTGACCGCTGCGCTGACTGTTTTATTGATGTTGGCTGTTTCGCAATTGACCTTACGGTTAACATTTTCGCGCATTTCTTTCAGAATCCGGATGTTCTCATAGTCCATCAGAGCAACCCGCGCGCCCATCAGACCAATCACATCCGCAATCTCCGAACTCTCCTTTACATATACGATGAAATGCGTTTTTCGCCTGGAAACACGCGCGTGCAGATGCAGATCATTCAGAACGGTTTCCAGCAGTGCCGCCGACTCCTCATCATCACAGACAATTTCGCAGTGGTAGGACCGGTTCGGATCACTGATCGAGCCGGCCACAAGAAAGGCCCCTCTTAGAAACGCCCGCCTGCAGCAGTCTTTTCTCACAATTGCATGTTCCATTGTCTCACAAATCCGGGATACAGACTCGGGATCACTCACCCCGACGCACCATGATTTTCTTCCTCTTTTATTTTTGTCTTCCTGCGGCTCTGTATCCTGCAGCCCGAACAGCTTCTTCAGAAGGAGACAATACTTCTCTGCAATCTCCCGGTTCTCTGTCCGGAAAACATCCACACTGCTGCGGGAATAGAGCAGCATTGCTTTTTGTTCCGCAATCTGGCAATGACGGGCACCGCCTGTCTGCCGGCACAGTTCCCGCTTAATATCTCCCGAAAATGACATGGTCCTTCTCCTGCATCATAATCTCGTATCCCTGTGTTCCAGCCGGATTCCCGCTTCACCATCCCTGCACAGAGCTGTATACAGCGCCCCGGCTGCTGCGACTGACCGATGCCGTCCGCCTGTACACCCGATTGCAATAACAAGCTGGTTTTTCCCCTCTGCAATGTAATGCGGTATCAGAAACCGGATCATATCTGCGAGGCGGCTCAGAAATTCCTCTGCCGTCTGATTGTCTAAAACATACTTCTGTACCGGAACATCCATTCCGGTAAGATGCCGCAGCTCATCTACATAGTACGGATTTGGCAGAAAACGCACGTCAAATACCAGATCTGCATCGCGCGGGATACCATATTTAAACCCAAAGGAAAGAACCGTTATAGCCATGCCGCAAAAGGAAGCGCCCTCGCAAAAAACTTCCCTTAGCATCTGCCTGAGTTCTCTGGTCAGCAGGCGGCTTGTATCAATTACATGATCTGCCTTCTTCCGCAATCCGGACAATTGCATCCGCTCCGACCGGATCCCCGCCTCCAGCTGACCCGCACCTGCAGCCGGATGCGCCCGCCGCATTTCTTTGTACCGTCTGATCAGCGTCGGAACATCGGCATCTAAAAACAAAATCCGGACTGCAACACCGCGGCGTTTGAGTGCAGCTGTCATTTCATCAAGTCCGCCAAGAAGCGGTCCGGTCCGAATGTCCATTCCACAGGCAAGATGCCAGTCGGCTTCCTTGTCTCTGCCGGCAACTTCAATGTAATGATCCATCAGCTGCGGCGGTATATTGTCAACGCATACCCATCCGTTATCCCGGAAAAAATCCAGTGCAGTGCTTTTTCCGGCTCCTGACATACCTGTTATGACCACACAGCTTTTGCAGCTCATATACTTTACTCCTGTTCCGGAAAATCTCCAAGCAGCCGGACTTCCGGCTCCAGAAGGACACCAAACTGCTCTTTTACTACTGCTCTGACATGCATCATCAGCTTCCAGACATCCTCCGCCGATGCGGCGCCTCTGTTAATTAAAAATCCGCAATGCTTTTCCGAAATCTGAGCATCGTTTACAGATGCCCCGGCGAGGCCTGCATCCATGATCAGCTTTCCGGCAAACAACCCCTCCGGCCGCTTAAAAGTACTTCCGGCGCTCGGATACTTCAGCGGCTGGTTTGCCGGGCGGTTTTCTTTTAGCTCTTCCATCTTTACCGTGCTCGCATCGCGGCTGCCCGGACACAGTTCGATCTCGGCCTCCAGAACGATCCACTTTTTTGTTTTAACGCAGCTTGTGCGGTAACCCATCTCCAGTTCGCCGGCATCAACCTGCCGGATCCGGTTTTCCGCATCCAGAACCGTGACCGTACGCAGAATATCCTTCATCTCGCCGCCATACGCACCCGCGTTCATATAAACTGCACCGCCCAGCGTTCCGGGAATTCCTGATGCAAATTCCATGCCGGTAAGCTCTGCGTCCCGCGCAGCTGCAGCCAGAGATGAAAGCAGTGCGCCTGCAGATGCACGCAGCGTAGTTCCCGCAACCGAGAACCGGTCCATGTTTTTATAAATCTGGATTACGACACCGCGATATCCCGTGTCACTAACCAGCAGATTGCTTCCGTTTCCCAGAACAAACCAGGGTATTCCCATATCGCGGCAGCCCGCAATCACGGCCCCGATCTGTGCAGCATCCCGCGGCATAACAAACCAGTCCGCCGGACCGCCGATCCGAAAAGTCGTATGTCTGCTCATCGGTTCACTGATCCGTATTTGTTCTTCTCCAACACATCCTGCCAGCATTTCATAGATCGGGTTCATGTTTTTTCTCACTCCCAGTCTGTATTTTCATCTTCGCCGTTATCCCAGTTTTCTTGTTCCTGATAATCCTCTTCCTGGTATCCCTCGTTCTGGTATTCTTCCGCGGCGGTATCTTCTTCATATTCACCGGAAGATTCCGGATTTTCATCCGCTCCGGCCGGATTCTGTCCTTCAGAAGTCCCGGTTCCGGCTGCATCTGTTTCTGCGCTGCCGGCACTTCCGCCGAGTTCCTGTATATAGTATTCGGCCGACTCGGCACGCCGCGTATCCGGAAACAGTTCTATAATCTTCTGAAACAGCTCAATTGCCTTATCTTTATCCCCTTTCCCCCGGTAGGAAAGTGCAAGGTAATCCAGAACGGTGTAATTTTCAGGATCCAGTTCCAGCGCCTTTTCAAGGTTTTCAATTGCCTCATCCCAGTTCTCATAGTCAAACGCATTCATCCCGTTTGCCTTATACTGTTCTACGACAATCTCTTTGGTCTCATTATAAATAGTATCGTAGATACTCCGGGCATCCGATGAGAGCAGACTGCTGTCAACATCCGCAATCAGACCGGCCGCATCCGTGTAGCGTCCGTCCTGATAAGCGACATACGCCTGCAGCAGTTTGTCCGTTCCTTCCGAAGCCTTCTTGGCATCATCAACCGTTTTTTGGGCGTTATCTGCCGTATCTTTGGACGCATCTACTTCACCCTGCAGCTCGGCGATCTGGTTTTCCTGAACTGCAAGTGTATTGCTGTACTCCACCATTCGCTCATTGACATCTCTGCTTGCAGCCTGCCGGATAGAGGGAACGATGACAATCCACATCGCCAGAACTCCAACTGCAAGACCCAGCAGGAGATTAATCAGCCCGTGAATCGGCGCCCGCTCGCGAAACGGAATAGCTGCTGTCAGTATTTCTCCGTCTTCATGCACACGGTCCGAATGATTGCGGCGTCCTTCCGTGCGCACAATCTGGCCGGTCTGTTCATCAATTTCCTTTAGGAAGCGGAGCGTTGTTGCGTTGGTCGCGTCAATTTTAATCGCCTTGCGCAGAAGCTTTCTGGCACGCGTATAGCGCTCCATCTTGATATAAATCAGAGCCAGCAAATGGTACGCCTTGATAAAATGCGCATTCTGCGCAATTACTTTTTTCAGACTGATCGCCGCAATATCCTCGTCGCCGCGCCTGCAGTTTTCCAGCGCAATATTGTAATCCCGGATTGTTTGATTAATCACGGAAAGCTTTGCCTGATTAGACTGAAGGCGGTCAATATATTGCGCGGCAATATTGTCCTGCGGCTGCAGGTTTTTGCTGATGACCCATTCTGAAAGCGCAGCAACAGCCTCTCCCATCTCGAAATACACGAGTCCCAGGAGATTGCGTGCATTGATATTATTTTTATTATATTGAAGGCTCTGCCGCAATAATTCCACGGCTCCTGACAAATCACGGATCTGTGCTTTGTCCAGTCCGCGGTTATACAGCAGATTTGAAAGCTGCACCGCTTTTTTTTCAATATCCATGCTCACTCCGCCTTTTGATTCTGATTTTTCTGCATTTCTCTGATAATATCGAGCATATCTGTCAGGTCTCGGCTGTATACAGCCTCCTCAACTTCGTCCACATCAAGACATGGTTCAAATTTTTTTAATTCTTCCTCGTAATTAATCATATGCCTTCCCCTTGTTTTTCAGCAGGCGTCCGGCTTCTGCCCGCTTTGTTATCCTTTGTTATAAGCAGCATTCTGTTTGTCCCGTTATAATACCGCGCAGTTCACCGGTCAGATACAGCGATCCAACACAGAACAATACGCCGCTGCCGCGTTTTTGATACGCAGTCTGCAGTGCCTCCTCTGCCGTCAATGCCGTGGTCACGTCCCGGCATCCTCCTGCACGGAAATGTGCTGCCAGCGTTTCTGATAAAACCTTCCTGTCTCCGCCGGTGCTGGTAACAACGACATGCGCCGGACAAATTTCTTCCGTGATCTGCCGGATCATTTCCGGATATTCCTTGTCAGATACAGCGGAAAAAAGAACGGTGATTTCGCCTTCTGCACAAAATTCACGCGCCGTCTGCACAAAAGCGGCTATTCCATCTGCATTGTGTGCACCGTCCAGAAAAACGCCTTTCACAATTTGTTCCATCCGGCAGGGCCAGACTGCCGACGCAATTCCGTCCTGCAGCTGCTCTTCTGTCAGCGCCAGAACCGCCTCGCCTGTCTCCGGGTGAATATTCCGGCGCAGATATTCCAAGGTCTCCACCGCGAGCGCGGCATTTTTCATCTGGTATGCCGCAATGCTGCTGATCCGGTAGGTTTCGCCATAGCCTGTACCATTTCTTTGATACCGGAACAGGATTCCGTCCGCATCCCTGTGCTCCAGTATGCACTGCTGCGACATCACCGGGACGACGGGGCTTCCCGTCTCGGATGCGCGCGCCATAACCACTTCAGAAACCTCTGTTCTGTCCGCGTCAAACACAACCGGAATCCCCGGCTTAATGATGCCTGCCTTTTCTCCTGCAATTGCACGGATCGTATTGCCCAGATACTGCATATGATCCATACCGATTGAGGTAAGGACAGTGATCTCCGGCGCAGCAATTACATTTGTCTGATCCAGCCTGCCGCCCATCCCTGTTTCGAGAATACACCATTCTGTGTTTTCTTCTGCAAACAGCAAAATTGCCATCAGAAATAAAATTTCAAAATAAGTCGGGTGTGCATCGCCGGCCTGCATGCAGATATCCGCGGCATCCATTACCTCCCGGAATGCTTTCAGAAACGCTTCATCCGAAGCCGGAGCACCGTTTATCTGCATGCGTTCATTGATCCTGACAAGATGCGGGGATGTAAACAGACCGCACCGGAACCCTGCCGTCACCAGAACACTGTTCAGATAAGAACAGACACTTCCTTTTCCGTTTGTACCCGCCACGTGAATGAAATGCGGGATTTTATTCTGCGGATTTCCGAGTGCCGCAAGCAGCCGCGCAGTATGTGCCAGATCCGTCTTGCTTGTAAACTTCGGAACGGATTCTATATATGCGACTGCTTCCCTGTAATCCATGGATTATTCCCTCTGCTGTCATCTTTATTTCACGGCACTGCTCTGTCAGTTTCTTTCCGCGGTGCCGACCTGCTGTTTCTGTCCTGCCTGCTTTTTTCTGCAGCGCCGTCCTGCTGTTTCTGCCCTGCCTGCTTTTCTTCTGCAGCGCCGTCCTGCTGTTTCTGCCCTGCCTGCTTTTCTTCTGCAACGCCGTCCTGCTGTTCCTGACCGGTCAGCTTTCTGAACGGCTGCGGATTCGTCCGGGTCAGCACTTTCGCTGCCGTCTGACTGGAATTGCTCTCCTGGGCAATTGAAACCATTGCATCCGGCTCAATTTCGACGGCCGGCAGATAAAGCTGGCCGGGATTCAGATAAACTGTATCCTCCAGCAGTTTTTCATTAACTTCAACTTTACTGGACGCCGTAAAATTGGATCCGTAAATCATCCATGCGCCGTCTATCAGTTTTGCAGCCCGGTCCAGTGTAACCGGTGCGATTCCCATCTGAACTTCATGCGTTTTCCACGGCGCGCCGCCGTCATATACATAGTGTTCTCCATAAAGCATATCGTACTGCAGCATTTCAAGATCACTCTGATAATTTCTTGTATTGCGTCTCGCCTGATGGTACCGCATGATCACGCCTTCATGTATGTTCAGGCGGTTGAGAACTTCTGCTCCGATCTGATAGGCAGACAGATTGCCGTCCTGCTTCTCCATACCGAAATTATCCCAGATGATATATTCTGTCTGAAACAGATACCGGTTGGACAGATCTCTTGTCGTCAGTCCCATTGTCGGGAGATGATCCCCGTACATAACCAGAACAACCGGCTCGGGATAATGTTCCAGTTTATTTGTCAGATCTTCAACAAACCGGTCCATTTCCCGGATTTGTTTGCAGTAATATTCCCATGAATTATTATTCTGCTCGCGCCCCTCCGCACCCGTCACCAGGATCGGCGGATCTTCCACCACCGGATCTGTCGGATAGTCGCCATGTCCCTGCACGGAAATGGTATAGATATAGTCCGGCGTATCCGTGGCATTCAGGCACTGTACGATCTGATCTGTCAGCACAGCATCCTTTACCCATCCGGTTTCTGTCTTTTCGGATATATCAGGCATATATTCCTCAGAGGTAAAGGTTTCAAACCCGAGATTTGCAAATACATCCCGCCGCGTATAAAAATTTGCCTCGTTATTGTGAACGACATGTGTCGCATATCCGCATTTCTGCAAAATGTACGGAATACTCTCGCACGGCTGTTCCTTCAAAATCGTTTTATACGGATATTCGCCCGCGCCAAAATAATGCAGACTCATGCCGGTAATGCACTCAAACTCTGTATTAACTGTTCCGGCACCCACCACCGGAACCCGCAGATAGCCGGAGCTGTACTTCCCCATCAGCTGCCGGTAATAAGGCATCGGATCATCCGAGAGATGCAGAAATTCCACCATCTCCGGATCCATAAATGATTCCAGCTGCAGGAATACAATATTCGGCTGCTGCAAAGCATTTGCATCAAATCCTGCGTCTTGTGCCTGATTCGGTTTCTGATCCCGTTCACTGCTCTGTGCTTCCTGCCGCTTCTCCTCCGCCTCTGTCAGTCTCTTTTCAACGCCCGCTTCTATGCGGGAGATCATTTTTTCTGAGTAGCCCTGCGGCTGGCTGATTCCCGTATCAAACAGCGTGACCAGAAAACAGTACGGATACCCGTAATCCTTATAGGCAAAGGCAATATTACCGAAATAATTGGAAATAAGCCGCGCGTTCAGCTCAATCTGACCGACTGCAAAAACTGCGGCAAATGCTGCGGCACACAGTATCAGATTCCGCAAAATGCGTGGCTTTTCGGTACAGCGCGGTGCTTTCCGAAACAAAAAAAACAGAGCTGCTAAAATAACCGCCACCAGAATAATTGCGCCGACCAGTACAATCGGCGTAATATAGTTCCCGGCAATTTTGGCTGCATCTGAAATCAGCTTCAGATCCGGTCCTGTGAACGGCGTGACACGGCTGCCGAGAATCACACCGTTAATTGCGCCCATCAGCAGCCAGAACACATAGATCAATGTACGTACAAAAATACGACGCCGAAACAGGAATACGATCGTCGTCGTTGCAAATACTATCATGGCATTAAACAGGAAAACCAGAGGTTTTCCTGTCATATACTGCCATGCCTCCGCCGCCGAATGACGGGACATCCATTCCATTACAAAATATACCAGACAGGATGCCAGAAACTGCAGCGGAACCGCAAATCTGTTGCAGAAGCGGATGAAACGTGCTCTATTTAATTGCGGCCTGTGCTTCTTCATATTTTACTACCATGCAAATCGGGATTTGTCGAGCTGTTTGCTGTCTTTTTCTACGCACGACGACAATGGTATTCTCTGTCCGCTC
>CAZRNI010000008.1:0-11185 GCA_964601425.1 uncultured Eubacterium sp.
TCAAAGACACAGCCGGGCTGAAGAAAGCAGGCATACCGGTGCTTGTGCAGATTTTCCGTCCTTATCTGCCGGAGAACGAGGCTGCGCAGATGAAAGCCACATACTACCTTCAGACTTAAAATATCTGAAACTCTATCTGGCATCATCTGCGCATCTGAAAACATACACCTGGCTGGGCAGAAGTAAGCGAGGCTTTTACCTGTATTTTTCTTCGGGACTAACGGAGGTCTTGAACCATTCGATAAATTCAGCAAAGTTCTGAACCATATTT
This sequence comes from uncultured Eubacterium sp., assembly GCA_964601425.1. Classification (GTDB taxonomy): domain Bacteria; phylum Bacillota; class Clostridia; order Lachnospirales; family Lachnospiraceae; genus CADBRN01. The sequence continues at coordinate 272 of CAZRNI010000008.1, forward strand.
TCATGGTAAGCTTTACCCATTTCGGCGCTTGCATTCGAAGAATCCGAGAAGGAACCGGTCGGGGCAAATGCCTTCTGGTCGCGGCTGCTCCAGAGCACGTCAGCGTATACGCCGCTTGCCGGGCCGAAAAGGTCAGGTTTTATATAATTGGAAAACTCATTTGAAAGATCTACGGCGTCGGCATTCTGTTTATCTTCTTTTACAAGGCCGGGGAATTTATACATTACGTGGGAGATTTCCAGGACGCCCGCATGATGTTCTGCAACATCACCCTTGATTTCCTGTGCGTTTGTGCATAAATAGAGCGGGTCGCTGATTGCAATCCGGATATCTTTCAGTTCGTATTCGAGAAGACCTCTCGCGGCAACTGTCATGGGAGCGAGATTCGTTCCCTTGTGGCCATTTAACAGGATAAATCTTCGGAATCCATTCTGATACAAAGTATGGACAACATCTTTTATCACAAGGATCAGCGTTTCGCTCCGGAGGGAAATCGTTCCCGGAAATCCCAGATGATGCGGTGAATCCCCGTACCACAGCGGCGGGGCGACCATGACGCCTGTTTGTTTTGCAGCATCTTCACAAAGACCGATGGCTGCATAGGTGTCGACGCCGAGCGGTCCGGCCGGACCATGCTGTTCGGTACTTCCGATGGGAATGATTACAGTGTTGTCATGCTTCAAATAATCTGCAACATCCTGCCAGGTGTTTTCCTGGATCCAAACTGACTTCATAGAAACTGCCTCCTCATTTTATTAGATATGATGATATTATAATTCTATCACAGTCTTTATCATTTTGGCATTGCTGCTGTTTTCTTCAGTAGATGTGCTCCCGGATATGATTGCCATTGTGGGATGATAGAGATTGGAATAAACCATATGAAAATACTTGTATTGAAAAGAAAAATAAGGATCTGTTATATTTTCTGCAGGATTCCCAGATCACGAAAAGAGATAACGGAGTATCTGGGTATCAGTACGGTATTTTATGCAATGCAGCATTATGTGCAGCCGTTACTCGAAAGCGGCGAGCTCATAATGACGATACCTAATAAGCCTAAAAGCCGAAATCAGAAATTTGTCTCTGTCAAAAAGGTGTCGAAACGGTGAAGATGAAGATAAAAGTAAAATGAGCGCCCTGAATGATCAGCCGGCATATTCATTTTGACTTGCAGTTTCATATGTCATATAATAGAAACGCTTTTATGAAATGGTTAGATATTACGGAAATAGTAATTTATATATGAGGTATGATATATGGAACATATTGCAGGTCTGAATCCGGAAGGCAATGAAAACAGGAACAGGATTTTTCACTGTATCCGGCAGAACAAAATTATTTCGCGTCCGGCAATTGCAAGAGAACTTGAACTGAGCCTGCCCACAGTTACGACGTATCTGCAGGAACTTGAAGACAACGGGATGATTTATAAGAACGGGTCGCTGGGGAATACCGGCGGAAGGCGTGCTGCGGGATATTCTGTTGTCCGGGATAAATACATTGCGGCCGGTATCGATCTGACAGAGACGTATCTGATGGTTACACTGGTCGATCTGAACGGAGACGTGCTGCGGTCCGAAAAGAAGGAATGTGTATTTTCCAATGATGCAGTTTACTGGAACGGGGCAAAAGATTTTGTGGATTCGGTTCTGGATCAATGCGGCAGACAGGATACGGTTGTTCTGGGAATCGGCATTGCTGTTCAGGCAATCGTCACGAAAGATCACAGCGGTATCTTCTATGTGAAGACAATGGATATCGACAATCTGACATCAGAGATGCTGGAGGATTATTTTCAGTACCCGTGTCTGCTGTTTAATGACGCAAATGCCGCAGGTTACGGTGAAATATTCAGAAGACCGGAGGCAGACAATCTGTTTTATATCGGTTTAAGTGATAATGTGGGTGGCAGCATCCTGATTGACAACAAACCGTTTGGCGGTCAGCTTTCGAAGAGCGGGGAAATCGGGCATATTACGGTCCATCCGGAAGGAAAGCAGTGCTACTGCGGGCAGCGGGGCTGTCTTGATGCTTATTGCAGTGCTTCCGTTCTGAAAAAAACGCTGAACGTTTCGATTGATGGATTTTTCGCCGGTCTGGCAGAAGGAAATGAACAGTATCAGGAATACTGGGAGGAATATCTGGACATGCTGGCCATCGCTGTGGCAGACATCCGCAATCTGTTTGACTGCGAAATCGTACTTGGCGGATATATCGGCAGCAGAATGGAAGCGTATTTACCGGAAATCAGAAAGCGTGTGGCCACGAGAAATCCGTTTGAAGACGATGCGGATTACCTCACGACCTGTATTGTAAAAGAAGAAGCACTCAGTTACGGAAGTGCACTGTACCTGGTGCATCAGTTCTGGGAGAAGATCTAATAAAAGAAAGCTGCAGCCACGGATGATACGCGGCTGCAGCTTTCTTTTTATGCAGAGAGGCGTCCTGCCCTGGCGCGGCAGATTGCATTGGCCATTTCCCGGATGCGGCCTGCGGGAGAAGGTGCATTGAGGATACCGGAGGTTGCGCCGGTTCCGTCTGCTCCGAGCCGGATTACATTGTAACAGTCTTCAGCAGTGCTGATACCGGATGCGATCATGACGAGTACATTTGGATTGATCGCATGGAGTGCATCGACGGTTTCCGTAACATAAGAATCGTCGGCGGTTGTTCCGGTTCCGATCAGGGATGTCGGTTCTGCCAGGACAATATCGGGATCCATGCAGGCAGCGGCCTTTGCCTCTGTTACAGAATCTGCACAGACGATCGTGATCAGACCGAGTTCCTTTGCGCGGAGAATGGATGCATTCAGTTCGCTTAACGTCTTTGGATTTTCAGCGTGATTCAGAAATACGGCTTCTGCGCCGGCAGCCTTCAGGGATTCTCCGAGAATCCGTCCCATACCGCGCCCGGGCGTCAGGCTGTCCATCGACTGGGCACAGACAATGATGTGTTTTGTCTGTTCGCGGATCATGCGAATATCTGTGTAAGGGCAGGTGAAATAGATCTGCAGGCCGGTTTCTGCTGCAGTCCGGTCAGCTGCCTTTGCCAGCGCGAGGCTGTCTTCTCCGTAAAGATAAGATTTCGGGTTTACGATCAGAAATGGATTAGTTGGAACTGCCATGGGATTTTCCTTTCTTTGTAGTGCTTATTCTCCGATTACAATGATTTTGCATTTTCGTGTGCGCGGGCGGGTTCTGTCAAAATCCGCAAAGTAAACGTAGCCTGTCGTGCCGACGCCGAGCTTTCCGTGATCAACTTCGAATGTCTCGCTTGAACCGAGGAGCGTGGCCTTCAGATGTGCGTCACCATTAAACAGGGCAGTCCGGTCTCCGCCGGGCAGATACGCCTCGGCATCCGGCCAGGACTCGACAGCTTTGTAGTGCTCCTCGCCCGGATAAATGTAGTCATCAGCGCTGCGGTGGTCGGGAATGATCTTTGCGAGCACGGCATTTAAGTCCGCCTGCAGGAATTCATCGCCGTTCTCATCGTAGTCGTGACAGAATTCTTCAAAAAAGACAGAGCAGGTAGTGTGCGGGGATAATACGACACAGATGCCGCTGTCAATACCGCTTTCCTGAATGACACGCCGGACATCTTCTGTTACGTCAATGTAGGTCGGTCTGCTTCCGTGCGACTGTACTTCGATTGTTTCTTTATAAACTGCCATGTTGTCCTCCTTACAGATTCTGGAAAAGTCTGATTGCCCGCTTCACGTCTTCCTTCATTGCCTCAGTTGCGGCAAGCGACATCGAATCAAAGAAGCTCTTTTCGTCGGTTTCCCAATATTTGCGGGATGCGAGTCCGCCGGCACGGTTCATGTAGGTGTAGTAGTTGATCTTGCAGATGCCGTTGGCGATCGCGATTTTATAGTCTTCGTCGGAGACACCTGAACCGCCGTGCATGACGAGCGGAATGCCTGCTGCGTCCCGGATTCTTGCGACACGGGGAAGATCCAGCTTCGGCTCTGTCAGATAAACGCCGTGTGTGGTGCCGAATGCAACTGCAAGACAGTCAACACCGGTTTCTTCTGCGAACTGTTTTGCTGCTGCAGGATCTGTGTAAATGTGATCAAGATCGTCATAATCGCCTGCCGCGTCTGATGAATCGCCGCCTTCTCCCTGTACAATCGAAGAAGTGAAAATATGACCGAGCTCTGCTTCGACGGAAGCACCGACTGCATGGGCTGCTTTTACGACTTCTTTTGTTTCTGCGACATTTTCTTCAAATGATTTTGCAGAGGCATCATACATGACGGAGGTAAATCCGATCTGAAGCGCCTGCAGGCATCTCTCATAAGAAGCGCCGTGGTCCAGATGCAGAGCAACCGGAACGGATGCCTTCTCTGCATATAATTTCATGACCGGACCGATTTCCTCGAGTGGAATAATTGAATCGTGAATATGGGCATGTGCCAGGATGACAGGTGCATTCAGTTCTTCAGCTGCGGTGATAATCGCGCGGATCGCTTCAAATGATGTGCCGTTGAAAGCACCGACAGCTTTTTTTGTGCGTTTTGCCTCCAGCAGTAATGTATTCAGCGTTGTAAGCATTGTGATTCCTCCGTTGATCTGCACCAAAAAGTAACAAATGTGCTTTAAACTATCAAACGTTACTGTTTACAGTTTGGATATTACAGCAGGAAGGCACATTTGTCAACTGAAAAATCAAAAAACGTTGAAAAAAACGGAAAGAGCATGTATATTGGTTTTAATAGTAACATATGTGCTTGTTAAAGGAGGGTGTTTTGCCTAAATTAGAAAATCCGGAATTGATGCATGACAAAATGGTTCTGATCGCGAATCTTTATTATAGAGAGAAGCTGTCACAGGCCGAGATCGCAAAGCGGCTCGGAATCTCCAGACCCTGGGTGTCCAGACTGCTGGCAAAGGCGGAAGAACTGGGAATCGTTCAGATTAAAATCAATGCGCCGGTATCCGGCGTGATTTCGCTTGGGGAACAGCTGCAGGAGCGTTTCGGTCTGCATTTTGCAGCTGTTGTCGAAAATACCGGGGAGCCCCGCGACTATGTGGCTGCTGCGGCAGTGAATTATTTTATTTCTAAGGTAAAAATGGATGATGTCATCGGGATCGGATGGGGGGATACGATATTCCGCTTTTTGCAGGAGGTCCCGAAAATGCAGTGGCCGCAAGTAAAAATTGTGCCGCTGTCGGGCAGTTTCGGTGTTACAGCTGAAACACTGCCGAATTATGTGGCAATCCGGCTTGCGGATCTGCTCGGCGGAACAGCGGTGCCGCTTCATGCTCCGGCTTTCTGTGCTTCAGAAGAGGAGTACGAGACGATCGTCCGGACCGAAGCGGTAAGGAGTGTATTGCTGCAGGCGGAGACAGCGGATATCGCAGTCGTCGGCATGGGCAGCTTTGAATCTTCCTTTTTAATCAGAAATGAGATTCTGTCAGCGGAAGAATTGAAACAATTGCAGGATTCCAGGGCGGTCGGAGACATTGCCCTGCAGTATCTGAATGATGAGGGAAAAGCGATTGACAACGAATTATGCCGCAGGATTATCGAAGCGGATCTATTTAAACTGCGTGACCACGCGCGGGAGGTGATCGGCATTGCACAGGGAAAAGAGAAACTCCCGGTAATCAAAGCGGTGCTGATGAGTCATCTGGTAACATCATTTATTACGGACCGCGAGACAGCGCTGGAACTGCTCGCCTGAATGCATTGTGCAGCCGGTGCGTGAACAGAGACCGCGGCTGAACGGAAACAATAGTTAAATAAAAGAATCAATGAGGAGAAGTCCCTTCTGCCGAAATGGCAGAGGGGACTTCTTTTGTCATAAAATAATTTTAATTAATAAAACCACTTGACTAAATGAATTTTATAATGTACACTGAAAAACATAACAGATTAATAAAACGGATTTACCAAACGAGTTGCAAGTAAGTCCGGCAGATGAAAGAACATTGGCAGCGTTGCAGAAGACAGAGCATGGCATCGTAAAAATACACAAAACTGGCACCACTATTTTATCTAATATAAACAAACCAGAACAAATGTAAACGTAGAGTGGTATGTAAGCTGCACTTTAACATATGTTCAGGATTGAACCATTGTTAAAATAGAGCGATTTCTGTATCTTGAACTTACAAAGAAACAGGACAGCAACTCAGTGGGGGAGCCCCCTCTGAGTTGAGCCTCCGGCGGGTCGCAGAGCTGCGCAGAGGAAGACGCACTTCATGCGTCGCGCAGCTCGCGCGCGATCAGAGATCGCGATTAAAAGGGAAACCGCTAACCGGCAAAAATAAGGGATACGGCAAGTATGAAAAATATAGTAAATGACCTGCGGCTGATCTATAAGTGCTGCGTGATGTATTACGAACAGGGACTTTCGCAGCAGCAGATTGCAGACAGGATGGATATCTCCAGAGTCTCAGTTTCCAGAATGCTGCAGGCCGGAAAAGAATCAGGCATTGTACAGATCCAGGTATTCAGCCCGAATCATTTGAATTACGGCGAAATCGAGCAGCAGCTCGAGAAGAAGCTTGGTCTTAAGGAGGTCGTTGTTGTTGAGAGCAGTCCGCTGGCAACCGCCTATGATCAGATGAGTGCCCTTGGAAGCGCAGCGGTAAACCTGATCGAGAATTACATCCACAACGGAGACATCATCGGGGTCTCGATGGGGTATACACTCCACAATGTGTGCAGAACGAAGCGCATGAATCAGGAAGCGATCCGGTGCACATTTGTTCCTGTCCTGGGCGGGATCCGGAGCATCAGCAGCACGATAACAGATGTTCATTCCAATCAGATCGCCATCGGTCTGGCGCAGCTGTACGGAGGAGATTATATCGAGTTCTTTTCTCCGGCCATGTTTTCCAATATCGAAATACTCCGCGGATTCATGGCAGAGCGCTCCATGCGGGAGGTGCTGGACAGTTATGAGCGTATGAGCACCGTCATCATGGGAATCGGGACACCGAAGCGTTCCAGTCCGACGATGATGAACGCCGGATACATCACACAGAATCAGATGGATTTCTATGTGAAGCGCGGGGCTGTCGGAGATCTGGCGATGCAGTTTTTTGACATTAACGGCAGGACAGAGCCGTTCAATGATTTTAACCGGAGAGTTGCGGGACTGCAGCTTGCCGATATCCGCAAAATACGGAACAAGATCTGTATTGCAAGCGGCAGAGATAAGGCAGAGGCCGTGTACGGCGCTGTCAAAGGAGAATTTGTCAACATTATCGTCGTCGATGAGGAGTGTGCGGAAGCGCTGATGAGCATTCAGGAGGAGAAAAATGAATAATCTGCTATTGATTTTCGGATTCGCTTTGATACTGGTCGTAATGCAGTCGGTCGGAACCTTTATTCAGATCAAAGATTTTCAAAAGGCCATGAAGCGGGTCCACAAGTACGGAAACGTCGGCCTCGGACAGAAAAAAGGCGGGCTGACAAGCGGCTATCTGGTTCTGATCGCATGCAACAGCGAGGGCAGGATCACTTATGCAGAACGTATGACAGGCGTCACGATTCTGAACAAATGCCGGCCGTTCGACGAACTGATGGGCATTCCGCTTGCCGGCACCCACATCGATGTTTTGATGGACGCATTCCGGAAGCTGGACAAAAAAGGGTACAAGAAAATGAAAGGCTATATTCAGGCGATCGATGCCCTGGAGCGGCGGCTTTACCCGGAACGGTTTGATCCGGAAGAACTCCCGAAACTTTCAATGGAACCGCGCATTAATCACAGAAGAGCAGACATGCAGGTTCAGTAAACAAAAAACAGATGCAGTAATGAAAAGCATGCAAACAGGAGGTAATACGTGAATGAAAAAGAATGCAGCAAGATGACTAAGGGCCCTGTCAGAGAAGCGCATTCTTTTCAGATAGCAAAGACATGCAACAAGATTAGAAGAGAGGATTATTAATATGGAAATGATATCCACATTAGCTGCCAATTTTATGGGGCTGTTTCAGGCAGGCGGCGAAACGTTCATGGGATGGGTTACAGGAATTATTCCGACGGTCGTGTGCCTGATGGTAGCAGTCAACTCAGTGATTAAGATCATAGGTGAAGACAGAGTTACAAGATTTGCACAGAAATGTACCGGAAATATTTTCGGAAGATATCTTGTCCTTCCGTTCCTGGCTGTGTTCTTCCTCGGAAATCCGATGATGTACACGTTTGGCCGTTTCGTTGAAGAAAAGTACAAACCGGCATATTACGATTCAACCGTTTCTTTCTGCCACCCGATCACAGGACTTTTCCCGCACGCAAATCCAGGTGAACTGTTCGTATTCCTCGGAATCGCAGATGGTATTACAGCACTCGGTCTGAACAAAGGAGATCTTGCGGTTCGTTACCTGCTTGTCGGTCTGGTCGTCATCCTGATCCGCGGCTTCGTAACTGAAAAGATTTACCTCAACATGGTTAAGAATAAATAAGGAGGAGCGCTTAAGATGTATAAAGCTGTAAAAATTTCAAAGGGTAACGGCGGCTGGGGCGGCCCGCTGGTCGTGAAAGCCGATGAAAAGAGAAATAAAATCCTTTGTGTCACAGGCGGCGGAATCCATCCTGTAGCGGAAAAGCTTGCAGAAATGACAGGCTGCACCACAGTTGACGGCTTTTCAACAGGCTGTCCGGATGATGAAGTCCTTGTTGCAGTCGTCGACTGCGGCGGAACAGCGCGCTGCGGCGTTTATCCGAAAAAAGGTATTTATACCATCAACCTGATGCCGGTCGGCCAGTCAGGACCGCTTGCAAAGTTTATCACAGAAGATCTCTACGTCTCTGCAGTAACAGAAAAAGATCTCAGCTTTGCAGATGAAGCAGATGCAGCAGCTGCAGCACAGGCTTCTGCAGCACAGGCTTCCGCAGCACAGGCAGCAGACGCCCCGAAGACAAAAGAGCAGGCTAAAAAAGAGATCGCAGAAATGCGGGCAGGAAAGAAAGAGAATTTTGTCACGAGGACCGGTAAAGCAGTCGGCAATGTCGTCAGCAAATTCTTTGCGGCAGGCCGTGAAACGATTGACATGTGCATCAAGAACATCCTTCCGTTCATGGCATTTACATCCACACTGCTCGGCATCATCAGTGCGTCAGGTCTCGGCGATGTGATCGCAAATACGATTGCTCCGCTTGCAGGAACACTTCCGGGCATGCTCGTAATCTCCATTATTTGTTCGATCCCGATTCTTTCCCCGATCCTGGGACCGGGCGCAGTCATTGCTTCGGTTGTCGGTGTTCTGCTTGGTCAGCAGTTCGCATCCGGCGCAATCCCGCCGCAGTATGCACTGCCTGCACTGTTCGCGATTGATGCTCAGGTCGGCGGCGACTTTGTTCCGGTAGGTCTTTCACTTGGCGAAGCAGAGCCTGAAACCATCGAACTCGGTGTTCCGGCAGTTCTGTTCTCCCGTCTGATCACAGGACCGCTTGCAGTTATCATCGCATTTGTCTTCAGTATCGGTCTCTACGCTTAAGCGCCTGGTCCGTTTGAAAGAAAGGAGGGCACTATGAAATATCATGCAGAAGTAACCGGATGGGGAGAAGACGCTCTGGAATTTCTTTCAGAAGATATGAATTTCATCGTGATTTTCAATGACAACGCGCCGGCGGAGTTGAAAGAGATCGTGATTCTCCACACGATCTCGCAGCTTGGTGAAGATCCTGCGCCGGGAGATACCCTGATTCTGGGTGACAAGGTGTTTGATATCACAGCTGTCGGAGAAGAGGCAAAACATACGCTCAGAACACTTGGTCACTGCACATTCAATTTTAATGGCGGCAGCGAAGCAGAACGCCCCGGAATGATCATGGTAAAGGGTGATGAGCCGCTCACAGCAGAAGATGTAAAAGTCGGAATGCTGATCGGAATCATTTAAAAAGGTTGATCGAAAACATTCCTGGCCCGAAGATTCCGATCAACCACATCATAAATGTGCTGGCCGCACATCTGCGGTCAGCATAACACAGAACTCACATTAATCCAAGGAGGAAATACATTATGCTGAACATGAACCGTAAACTGGAAAAAAGAGAAGCAGAAGGCAAAATCATCAAAACCGGTATCGTCGGCGCAGGACAGATGGGCCGCGGCATGGTTACACAGATGGTCCTGATGAAGGGCATCACACCGGCGATCGTTTCTGATATCCTGATTGATAACGCAGTCAACGCATTCAAGTATGCAGGCGTTACAGACGACCAGATCGTAATTGCAAACACAATCGAAGAGGCAGATGCAGGCATCGCTGCAGGTAAATATGTAGCATGCGCAAACGCAGATTTTATTTCCCAGGCAAAAGAAGTTGAGTGCGCGATCGACGCGACAGGTGTGCCGGATGTCGGCGCGAAGGTTGCTACAGATGCGCTTAAGAATAAAAAGCATGTTGTAATGCTGAATGTTGAGACAGATGTCGTCATTGGACCGTACCTGAAGAAACTCGCAGAAGACAACGGCGTTATCTATACAGGATCTGCAGGCGACGAGCCGGGCGCAGTTATGGAGCTGTATGATTTTGCTACTGCTATGGGCATGACCGTAGAAGTCATGGGCAAGGGCAAAAACAATAAGATTGACTACGACTGCAATCCGGACACTGTCCTCGAAGAGGCAACACGCCGTAAAATGAGCCCGAAGATGCTCTGCGCATTCAAGGACGGCACAAAGACCATGGTCGAGATGACAGCAATGTGCAACTACACAGGTCTGCTGCCGGATGTGATCGGCGGACACGGCCCGAAGACAGCACCGGGAACCGAAGGCGTCAAAGAACTGAACGAGATCTTCAAGCTGAAAGAGGACGGCGGCATTCTGAACAGTCACGGCGTAGTTGAGTACGTAAACGGAATCGCACCTGGCGTATTTGTTACCGTTTCTACTAAAAATGCAGAGATCGCTTATCAGATGAGCTACCACTCAATGGGACCGGGAC
>CAZRNI010000008.1:11195-25922 GCA_964601425.1 uncultured Eubacterium sp.
ACCGCTCTGGACACTGTATCGTCCGTATCATCTCTGCAACCTTGAGACACCGCTCACAGTTGCAAAGGCAGTTATTGACGGCGAAGTAACCTGTGTCGCAAAAGACGGCCTCGTAGCAGAGTGCATCACACGCGCGAAGATTGACCTCAAGGCAGGTCAGACCATCGACGGAATCGGCGGATACACAACCCACGGCTCAATCTGCTCCGAAAAAGAAGCAACTGAGAAGGGATATGTGCCGTTCGGCCTCGTAACAAACAAGGCTGTCATGAAGAAGGATGTCAAGAAGGGCACGCTGATCACATATGATATGATCGATCTTGACAAGACAACCCTGATCTATCAGCTCAGAAAAGAACAGGATGCAATGTACGGAAAGTACGTGCATTGATTTGCTGATCAACAAAACACGCTACCTCTTATAATGCATGAAAAACAGTGGCGGATGCCGCTGTTTTTCATATATTTATGGAAAAGAGAAATACAGATAGGAGGCTGTGAAGTAAAACTGTCGTTGGACATATGTTTGACTTTGCGCGTTATAGTGTGATCAACAGATAGATATCACACGGCCGCAATCAGACAGCGGCCGGTTAATGACAAGAAGGAGGGTCAGACATGATGGATCAATATGTAATACAGAAAGTCAGGATGTGCATCGCAACGTATTTCAACCTGAATGGCACCAGACCCTGCATGCAGGAGATGGTAGAGTGGACCGGCGAATCAGCCGAAACCATCCGGCAGATCTATATGATTGATGCAGTAAGGGCTAAAGCAGCCTGACGGATTACGGCGATTAGCGTGCCTGTCACCAAATGGTGACGGGCACTTATTTTTTATGTGACACAATAGAGAAATAATGGTAGAATACAGTTATCAATTGCGCTGAAAGGTTCATTTAGACATGCAATTCGCACAATTTTAAGAGAAGGGGGAAAAGATGAACAAATACTGGAACAAAAAATTACTTGCACTTATTCTATCCGCTTCCCTGATGGCGGGCACCGGCGTATCTGCCTTCGCGGCAGACCAGGATGCTGAAGCCGGAACGGCAGAAGGGGCAGTGTATGAAACAGAGCAGATGACGGAGAATGCATCTGATCAGGAAAATATATCTGATGCAGATGAAGCTTCTGAGGAGGGAACTGTCGTAGAAGAAACGGTTACAGACGCAGAGGAAAGTCCGGCGCCGGAAGCAATCACAGAGATTGAAGAAGCTGCGGAACCGGAAACTGTTATCACGGAAGTGGCAAATGAAGGTGAGTCGGGAGAAGGCGGAGAATCCTCCGGATCTGAGACAGATCCGACGCCGGAGCCTGAACCTGAACCGGAAATCAAAGATATCGCAGGCGCGAGCGTTGCGGTAAGCCCGGCGTCCTTTGTCTATGACGGAAAGGCAAAGACCCCTGCTGTTACGGTTACATACAGCGGAACAACGCTGCAGGCCGGAAAAGACTACAATGCAGCCTTCACCAACAATGTCAATGTGGGTACGGCAACGGTCACCATCAGCGGTATCGGCAATTACAAGGGCAGCGTCAGCAATACATTTACCATTACGGCAGCCTCGATTGCAGGAGCAGGCATCACGGGCGTTGCATCCAAAGTGAAATTTGTTTTTGACGGTGTGAAGCCGGTTCCTACTGTGACGCTTGGCGGCGTGACACTGAAGGCGGGCACGGATTATCAGGTTTCCTATGCCAATAACACAAAGTGCGGAACAGCGACACTCACAGTGAGCGGTATCGGAAATTATAACGGACAGGTCTCGAAGAATTTCACGATTGTTAAGACCTCTCTGAAAAGCACAAAGATTAACAAAATCAAGGCACAGGTATATACCGGTAAGAAAATCAAACCAAATCCGGTGATCACCCTGAACGGCGTCAGATTGAAAAAGGGCCGCGATTATACCCTGAAGTACAAGAATAACAAAAAACACGGAAAAGCGACCGTTATTATCAAGGGTAAGGGCAACTTTAAGGGAACGGTTAAAAAGACCTTTAAGATTAAGAAGGCTACCATTGCAAATGCAAAGATCACAGGTCTGAAAAATAAGACCTACACAGGTTCGAAAATCACCCAGAAGCTGAAGGTGAAGATCGGAAAGAAGAAACTGAAAGAAGGGCGCGATTACAAAATCTCTTATAAGAGTAATGTTTCAGTCGGTAAGGCAACGGTAACGATCAAGGGTATTAAAGAATTTAAGGGATCGCGCAAGCTTACCTTTAAGATTAAGAAGCGGTCGATCAAGAAGGCGAAGGTCAGCGGACTGACCGAGCAGGGTTACACCGGCAAGGCGGTTAAGCCGGATCTTAAGATCGTTGTGGCCGGAAGAACACTGAGAGAAGGCACGGATTATACTCTGACATTTGCAAACAATGTCAATATCGGAACGGCTACCGTAACGATTAAGGCGCGCGGAAACTACAAGGGTTCTCTCACAGGCACCTTCCCGATCGTGCGGCAGACACTTGATAAAGCTAAGGTTACAGTGAGCGACTGCACTTATAACGGCTATGACCAGATGCCTGTAGTTACTGTAAAGCTGAAAGACAAAACCCTGAAGGCGGGAACGGATTACAAGGTACGCTATTCCAATAACGTCAATGTCGGTACGGCACAGGTTACCGTAACCGGTATGGGAATCTATGCAGGATCAAAGAATGCAAGCTTCAAGATCCTTCCGCCGGCAACAAGTCTGACCAGCGTGGCAAACCAGGAAAGCAATATTCTGGTAAAATGGAACAGGCCCGGAAACGGCTTCCATTATCAGGTTCAGTGGGCGACCGACAATGCTTTCAAATCCGTTGTATCTGAGATCGAGACGCCGGATCAGGCAGAATATACCATCAGAGGCCGTCAGCTGAGCAACACGTTTGTCCGGATCCGCACTGTTTACAGAGCGAATAACAGCGTATATTATTCTGGCTGGACAGTCTGGAGATAAACCGGCCAAATCTCAAACTCGAAAAATCGGATGATAAAAAACACCCGCCTCATTTTCAAAATGAGGCGGGTGTTTTTATATGCGCCCGGAGGCAATATCGTTTTTGAGGTAAAAATCAGAGGGTTTTCAAGGCATCGTAGAAGTTTTCAACTTCCTCATTATCAACATCATAGTGATAAACGATCTGATTTCGTCCGAGATAAATGGTGCATTCTTTCAGAAGAGAGTATTCTTTGGAGTCCGAAATATGAACCGCAGTAACCTTGTTAAGCGGAATAATTGTGTGTGTATATCCGAAATCCGGCATGCCGGCACGGTTCGGGAAGAAGCCGTTTTCCAGGACGATCAGTTCTTTATTTGTGAAGAGATGGATTGCCTCCGGATTCATTTCCTTCCAGATCATGCGTTCGATCTGAGCGACGGTTCCTTCTTTGCGATATACGTCAACACCTTTCTGAACAGCACCGATAGTTATGCCCTTTTTCTCAAGCTTCAGATTATGCAGCATGTTCTGAAGTAGCATGGTCTCCGGCTCTGCATCGGTGACAGGAAGTGCTGACGTATCCATCGGAGTGCCTTTTTCCAGTGTTGCGAGAACCAGATTTGCAAATTCCCAGATCAGATCCATTGAAACCGAGTTAAAAGAGAAGGATGTCGCGCCATCGACGGCATAGATTGTGCAGCCGGCGAGAAGCAGATTTTTGTAGATACGAATTCCCATAAAATCTGCGGCGTGGACAAAATGTTCTGTCACAGTATCATCCTCACCACGTTCCAGAATGCGGAGCTGATCTTTATACAGAGCAATTACGTAATCATAAAGATGCATTTCGGGATTTGCATTTCTGCGGTCGATATCTCTAGGAACTTTGATCTTGATGATCGCCTGATCATCCTCTTTGAAGTATGGGGCAAACAGCCGTGGGAGCGGATAGGACTCATCAATCTTGTAAACCCATGGTCCAAATGTATTAAACTCCTTCTCGGCTTCGGTAAGATTCACGTCAATTGCCATGATTCACATCTCCTTTCGTCAAATTCAACTACATTTATTTGCAGATTAAGAAATCTATTATCAATAATTATATATGAAATGTACATTTATTTCAAATATATTGTGCATTTTATTGATATTGCGAATGCATTTGCGGTGGTAAAGGACGCAAAAACAGGCGAATTTATAAAAAATGCAGATTATCATGTGAAATGAAAGGATGCCTGTGACTTTCCATGCGATATATGTTATTGTACTGCTATGCAGCGCTCAGAAGCAGCCTGTGCAGAACGGCGTGTCTGTGAAAACTGCTGATAATAAGAAGCCAGGAAGGATATGTAAAAAAGGAGAGTAAAAGTGGCTGAAGTGATCAAGACAATTCTTCCGGTTGCGCTCATGCTTGCAATCGGTATTCTGTGCCGAAGGCGCGGCATGATTAGCCGTGAAGGTGTACAGGCATTGAAGAATGTAGTGGTGAACATTACCCTTCCGGCAGTTATGCTGAATGCATTTGCGACTACGCAATATACTTTTCTGGATGTGGTGATCCCGCTTTTGATGTTTGCAGCTTGTTTTGCAGCGTGGGCGCTGGGAAAGGCTTTGGGGAAAGTGTTTCGGATGCCGTCGCGCTTTGTACCGTTTCTGACGACAGGCTTTGAGGCCGGCATGCTGGGATACGCGCTGTTTACCATGCTGTTCGGCGCAGATCGTATTGCTGAATTTGCACGGATCGACCTGGGACAGGTCCTGTTTGTCTTTACACTGTATAAGATTTTGCTCGCTATGGACAGCAATCAGAAGGCAGACACAGGCGCGCTTTTGAAGGAAATGGTTCTTTCTCCGATCATCATTGCGATCGCGGCGGGGGTACTGATCGGTGCAACCGGGCTGTATCAGGCTCTGATTCCATCCGGGATCAGCGGCGTCTTCGATGCGTGCACAAGCTTCATCTCCGCGCCGACCAGCGCGATCATATTATTAACGATCGGATATGATCTGGTGCTGGACGACATCCCGTGGGCAGAAACGATCAAAGTCGTTGTTCTGCGTCTGGCCATTATGCTGGTGCTTGGCGCCAGCCTGATCATGCTGCTGTCAAAGCTGTGGCCGCAGGTGCATCTGACCGAGGCGATCCTCGTCATGTTTATCCTGCCGCCGCCATTTGTGCTGCCTGTTTTTGCAGATGATGCAAATCAAAGAACCTATGTTTCTTCTGTACTGTCTGTCTCGACGCTGGCGGCGATTATCGGATTTGCGGTTTTGGCTGCTGTGTTGTAACTGCGCGAGGGCTGACGCGTCAGGTGATTGCGTATATTAATGTACGAAATTGCCTGACGCGTCTTTTTTTTGTGAGAAAACCCTTGCAATTGGATTTTGGTTGTGTTATATTTACTACGACAGACATAGTACGACAGACGTTACAATGCCAGACGTTGCAATGCCAGGCGTTGTAACGACAGGCGAAATAATGATGTTGTGCCGGGAGGCAGCAGAGCATGCCTTGCCGGGTGAAGGAAGGTGATTTTTATGAATATCAGCAGTGATGTCATTCGCGGTTATAATGACACGATTATTCTGTACCTTCTGCAGGACACGCCGTCCTATGGATATGAGATTTCCCGGAGGATCCGGGAATTGTCCGAGGAGAAGTACGTGATCAAGGAAACAACGCTGTATTCGGCGTTTACGCGGATGGAGAAAAACGGGTATATTGAGTCGTTTTACCAGACCGCTGAAAACGGGAAGCGGCGGACGTATTACAGGATTACGGAGAGCGGCAGGCAGTATTACCAGGAGAAATGTGCTGAGTGGCAGCTAACCAAGGAAGTTGTGGAACGGTTTATTATGGATGCATAGTGGCAGAACAGGTAATGGGATGACCTGGAAGTCTGCAGAAGTGGAGGATATTGAAGATGGAAACAATCAAAAGTTATCTCGAATCGATGTTTGCATCTCTGCCGAATTCGCCGGAGGTGCTGAAGGCCAAGTATGAGCTTGGACAGATGATGGAGGATAAGTATTCAGAGCTGATTGAGGAAGGCAAAGCGGAAAATGAGGCGGTCGGCATCGTGATTTCAGAATTTGGAAATCTGGATGAGGTCGCGGAGGCACTGGGGATCGAAGGTATTCTGCAGGCGCGGGAGCCGGACAATGTACCGCTTTTGTCGCAGGAGGAGGCGCGCGCGTTTATCGCAGATGCGAGCCGCAGCGGTTTTTTAATCGGACTGGGCGTCCTGCTTTGTATTTGCTGCCCGACCGGCGCAATCATCGGGGGGATGTATGCGACTGAAATGTCTGCCGCGATCGGCGTCGCAACTCTGTTTTTGTTTATTGCTGCAGGCGTGGGCCTTTTTATTTACAGCTCAATCCGTATGAGCCGCTACAATGCCATTTTTAAAAGACAGTGCCGGATCGACTACGGAACGGCGGCATGGGTGGACGAACAGCGCAGCAGTTATCGCAGTACACGGGCATTGTTTCTTGCAATCGGTGTAATTCTCTGTATTATATCGGTTGTGCCGGTATCGGTCACGGGGATTCTGGACCGGGCAGAAATGACAATCGGTTTTTCGGCGGCACTGATATTTGTATTTGTCGGTATCGGCGTCATGCTGATCATAGCTGCATCGCAGCGCAGTGATGCATACAATAAACTGCTCAATCTCAATGCGCGCGGGACGGTCGGGAGCACATACCGCGGATCCGGTGAAGAGAATGACGTATATTATGAAAATAAAACGGTGGAAGCGGTCATGTCCGTTTACTGGCCGACGATCACATGTATTTACCTGATCTGGAGTTTTCTGACATTCCGCTGGGGATTTACCTGGATTGTCTGGCCGGTTGCCGCAATTATTGAAACATTGATAAAACGCACACTTGGGAGGCAGACATCATGAAAAAAACAGGTTATCTGGTATTAATTACACTCCTTACCGTCGGGTGTATCATCGGCGGGATGCTCTATCATTCCGGCG
The DNA here is from genome assembly GCA_964601425.1 of uncultured Eubacterium sp. Classification (GTDB taxonomy): domain Bacteria; phylum Bacillota; class Clostridia; order Lachnospirales; family Lachnospiraceae; genus CADBRN01. Next base: position 18,121 of record CAZRNI010000008.1, read on the forward strand.
GCCTGCAGGGTTTCTGGCCGGATGCCCGTGTTTCAGGCAAAACAGAAACTATTTTTCAGGAAAACGGAGAAGTAACAGCGATCGCTCTGAACTCTGAAGTAATGGATGTGAAAATCCGTACAGGCGAGAAGCTGGAAGTGGCTTACGGGGGAAATGCCAATCTGAAACCCGAGGTTTCACTTGACGGAGGGACATTGACAATTACGCAGCGCGGTAAAGTCAAAAACAGTTTTAATTTATTCAATATCGGAAAAAATACTGCAAAGCTGGAGGTAACCATTCCTTCAGATGCGAAAATTACAAAATTTACCAGCCAGATCGATATCTGTGATATGGAAATTGCCGGGTTCTCAGCTGAGGACGCGGAGATACACGGGAATGTCGGGGATATCGATGTAAATGGCGCGGCTTTTGGTTCCTCGGTCATCACCCTGAATACAGGAGACCTCGATGTGGAAAAAACTGCGCTGGGCAGCGGAACCATTTCGGTGAACACAGGAGATATTGATGTGAAGCAAAGTGCGTTTGGAGATTTAAACGTTACTGGCGACGTTGGAGATATCGACGTGGAACTGACGGAGGATAGACAGGCGTATGCAATTGATCTTTCGACAGATGTCGGAGATGTTGAAGTTTTCGGGGATGACGAAGGAAAGAGTTTTTCACAGCAGGGCAGCGGGAGCAGCAGTCCGTCTCTGACAGTAAAAAACCATATTGGAGATATCAAGGTGAAATGACAGTTACAAAATAAAAATACCATCGCAGAGGGCGTTTGCTGTATGGCCTCAGCGGTGGTATTTTTTTATGTGCAGCGTAAATTAATCATCCCGGTCTTCGGGTTTATCAAATCCGGACACGGCAGAAACGGCTGAGATGATTGCAACCAGCACTGCAAAGAGCGCCATAACTCCAAATACACAAAGTGCAACAATTGCTCCGATTGGCATATTCAGACCTCCTGATTCGTGTGCGTGTGTGTTCAACGGCTAATAATAAATATAAAGGAATTTGTCTGTTATTTCAAGTAGCCGTGTTTCTGGAAAAATGTGCCCGTCTCCCGGCGGAATGTGTCCCGGAATGTGCAGGAGCGGATGGGTTCTGTTTCGCGTGAACATCCCTCATCCGGAAAATCCCGGTGCGGGAACTTTCTTGATGATATCTGCGTCATAGGACGGCGCTGCCATTTCGCCCGGCTCCAGAATCAGGAAATCATTTTCATTCCAGTCGCCGGAAATCATTTTTTCCATAAGGCTCATGTCGCCTTCGAGTTCGCTGTATTCCCAGCCGAGATAATCTGCGGCTTTTCTGGTGAGGTCGGCGTAGCGGGGCTTGTCCAGATACGGCATTTTGATATATGCATTTGCGTGATAGTTTTTCAGACCGCCCAGTTCTTCGATCAGAAAGTCGATCGTATCTTCGTCGTAGTCCATGTCTGCGTAGTACTTGCGCAGCCGGTTCGTCCGCTCCTCGCCGTGCATATCGGACTGGTCGATCCAGCCCGCCGTGTACCAGAAACAGCCCGGCATGTCATTGAACACTTTGGCGTAGCGTTCTTTTGAGCCGAGAAACAATGTGATGCAGTCGTGTGCCTTTGGAATAATGATGCGGTGTTTCCGCGCAAAAACACCCGTGATCGCATTGGAAAACAGCCCGTAGCCGAGCAGTATGGCGTCAAAATCATCCGGTACGCCGCCGCCGGCTCCGGTTTCCACAACCGGATTGGTGTAGGGGTCTTCACCGGATTCGATTGCGTCGATCTCCTTCTGGAGGATCGGCGGAAGCTGTTCCGGCCGGTCGTGATAACCCTGACGCATCCACGTGATATCGATCACGTTGTCAGACAGCGCCGCGAGGTAGGATAATTCCCTGGTAAGCACTTTACAGGCGATTAATTTGAGACGCATGATTTATACTCCTGATATATTTTCTACATTTGCTTGGATAAAGCATTTTCTTTTTATCTTAGCACAGTTATGCTATAATCAGAAAGGCTGTTTTCGGACGGACGAGGATTTTTGTCTGAAACGGAATAATGCAGCATGGAATTACAGCAAAGGGAGGAAACCATTGTGAATAAATACAGAGATTATGATAATTACCTGAAGGAGTATCCGGACGGCAGGGGATATTTCGGGAAATACGGCGGCAACTATCTGGAGGATCCGGAACTGATCAAGGCCTTCAATGAATATGCGGAGGCATACAATACGATCGCACAGTCCGCACAGTTCATTGCCGAGCTTCGCCGTATCCGCCGGGATTTCCAGGGACGGCCGACGCCGGTTTACCACTGCCAGAACCTGTCCAACCTGCTCGGGCGGACGCAAATTTATCTGAAGCGTGAAGATCTGAACCACACGGGCGCACATAAACTGAACCACTGCATGGGCGAGGGTCTTCTGGCGATATATATGGGTACGAAGAAACTGATTGCTGAGACAGGTGCGGGTCAGCACGGCGTCGCTCTTGCGACGGCCGCAGCGTACTTCGGCATGGAGTGTGACATTTATATGGGCGAGGTCGATATTGCAAAACAGGCGCCCAATGTAACCCGCATGAAAATGCTCGGGGCAAATGTCGTGCCGGTCAGCTTTGGCCTGAAAACCCTGAAGGAAGCTGTTGATGCTGCATTTATGGCATATGCAAAGGAATACAAGGATGCGGTTTACTGCATCGGTACCGCAGCGGGTCCGCATCCGTTCCCGCTGATGGTGCGGGACTTCCAGTTCTGCATCGGTGAGGAGGCGAAAGCGCAATATGTCGAGCAGACAGGACATCTGCCGGATCAGGTTGTTGCCTGTGTGGGCGGCGGATCCAATTCCATCGGCATGTTTACACCTTTCCTCGCGGATCCGGTAGAGCTGATTGGCGTTGAGCCGCTCGGACGCGGTCCGAAGCTCGGGGATCATGCAGCGTCCATTACCTACGGAAAAGAAGGCGTCATGCACGGATTCAACAGTATTATGCTGGCCGATGAAAACGGCGATCCCGCTCCGGTTTATTCCAATGCCAGCGGTCTCGACTATCCGGCGGCAGGTCCGGAGCACTGCATGCTGCATGATATGGGCCGCATCAATTACACAACGATCAGCGACGAGGAGGCGATCGAGGCACTGTTCCTGCTGTCACGTCACGAGGGAATTATCCCGGCGATCGAGAGCTCGCACGCGCTGGCATATGCTATCAAGATTGCCCGCACCGGCATGACCGGCTCTGTTTTGGTCAACCTGTCCGGCCGCGGCGACAAGGATCTTGATTTTGTCGTAGAGCATTACGGCTACGGTGAGGATTTCCTGAAGAAGATGGAGGAAAACAGGAATGCTTGAGCTGCTGTTGTCACAGTATGAATTTCAGTTCGGAACGCCGTTTCCGCTGGAGAAATTTACGGATACGACAGAAATTGATCTGATCAATATTTTGTACAACTGTGTGCAGAATAATGATCCTGACTATACGAAGCCGGCTGGAGAGAACCGCTTTCCGTATGCGCCGGGACAGTAAACAAATCACAGCGTGCCGGGACGGCAAACAAATGAAAAGAAATAATTGAGTGTGAGGACAACAGAAGAATGGAAAGAGAAAAACTAGGCTCCCGGCTCGGCTTTATTCTGCTGAGCGCGGGATGCGCGATCGGAATCGGTAATGTGTGGAAATTTCCCTATATGGCCGGGGAGTACGGCGGCGGCATATTTGTGCTGTTCTATCTGCTTTTCCTGGTAATACTCGGAATACCGGTTATGACGATGGAGTTCAGTGTAGGCCGTGCGGCGGCAAAGAGCCCGATCCGGATGTATCAGGAACTGGAAAAACCGGGACATAAGTGGCATATTCACGGAAAAGTATGCCTGATCGGCAATTACCTGCTTATGATGTTTTATACAACCGTAGCAGGGTGGATGATGTATTATCTGTATGCGAGCGCAGCCGGAACCTATGAGGGAATGAACAGTGATCAGATCGCGGGCGTCTTCTCTGATCTGCTCGCTTCTCCGGCGCTGATGAGCGGCTGTATGATTATTGTAGTAATCGTGGGCTTTTTGATTCTCAGCATCGGCCTGCAGAACGGACTTGAAAAAGTAACAAAGTGGATGATGCTTCTGCTGCTGGCACTGATGCTTGTGCTGGCAGTCCACAGTCTGACGATCAGCGGCGGAAAAGCCGGACTGGTGTTTTATTTGAAACCTGATCCCGGAAAAATGAAAGAAGTCGGGATAACGAATGTAATACTGGGTGCAATGACACAGGCGTTTTTTACGCTGAGTCTTGGTATCGGCTCCATGGCAATCTTCGGAAGCTACATCGGAAAAGACAGAAGTCTGATCGGAGAGAGCATCAACGTCGCGATTCTGGATACGCTCGTAGCGGTCTGCAGCGGCCTGATTATCTTCCCTGCCTGCTCCGCCTACAACGTCAGCGTAGACAGCGGCCCGAGTCTTTTGTTTATCACGCTTCCGAATGTATTCAATCATCTGTCGGGCGGAAAAATATGGGGCAGTCTGTTTTTCCTGTTCATGATATTTGCTGCGCTGAGCACAGTCCTCGCAGTCTTTGAAAACATCGTAAGCATGTGTATGGACCAGTTTGGCTGGAGCCGCAAAAAAGCCTGCTTTATCAACATTCCGCTGATGATTCTTCTGTCACTGCCGTGCGCACTCGGTCCGAATCTGCTGAGCGGATTTCAGCCGCTCGGTCCCGGATCACAGGTGCTGGATCTCGAAGACTTCATCGTCAGCAACCTGCTGCTTCCGCTGGGCAGCCTGGTTTTCCTGCTGTTCTGCGTGCTGAAGGCAGGCTGGGGATGGGACAACTTCTCTCACGAGGCCAATCAGGGTGAGGGCATGAAAGTTAAATCCTGGATGCGCCCGTACATGACGTATGTGCTTCCGTTTATTATCGGAATTGTGTTTATCATGAACCTGTTCTAAGTGAAACTGTTTGTATTGTTTGTTAAATAAAGCCGAAGGTTCAGTCCAATATTCCATCGCAGACACGCTTCCGCTCGCTCATCCTCGCAGCGGTACTAGCCTCGCAGGGAAGCCCTGCTCTGCAAGTACCGGCGGGATTCGGACGGTCTGCTCATGAAACTATTGGACTGAACCTTCGATATCAGGAGAACGAAAGGAAGCAACACTATGCCTGACGGTCTCATCGCACTTATCATTATCATGTTTGTCGTCGCCGGCGCCGTGATCACGAAGCGTTGTATCGAATTTCTGCTTCTGGGTTCGGTCGCCGGCTGCATCGTATTATATCGCGGGCATTTTCTCGGTGAGTGGATCGGGATTTTGCAGGAAGTGGTCGGAGATCCGGACAACGTCTGGCTCTGGCTTGTCTGCGGGCTGTTCGGCAGTCTGATTGCCGTATTGCAGGCCGCGGGCGGCACCGGCGGGTTTTCCCGGATCCTGTCAAAATTCTGTAAAACGCAGAACCGGACGATGCTCGCATCTTTCATTCTCGGGCTTCTGATTTTTGTTGATGACTATCTGAATGTGCTGACGGTCGGCGTTTGCATGAAAGATCTGTATGACAGGCGGAAACTGCCGCGGGAATCCCTGGCGTTTGTACTGGATTCCACGGGCGCGCCGGTCTGCGTGCTGCTGCCGTTTTCGACCTGGGCGGTCTTTTTTGCCGGCCTTTTTTACCAGCATGATCTTATTTCCTCGCAGTTTACTTCCGGAATGGAAGCGTATATCCACGCAATTCCTTATTGTTTTTATCCGTTTTTTGCGCTCATCATTGTATTTTTATTTACAATCGGCCGATTTCCGAAGCTGGGCGCGATGAAAAAGGCGTTTGTCCGGGTGGAACAGACCGGAGAAGTATACAGCAGGGAGAGTGCGAAGTACAATCGCGGCGGCACGATGCAGGGGGAGGAGGCGATGCAGAACGGCCGTCTTCGGGATTTCCTGATCCCAATTGTCGTGCTGGTCGGCACGGCCATTGTCACGGGTGATCTGCTGCTGTCGGTGATCGTGACACTGGCTCTGTGCGTGATCATGTATGTTCCTTTCCGGCGTATGACGATGGAGGTGTTTACGGAACACATGATTCAGGGCTTCGGCGAGATGCTGACCGTGTTTTTTATGCTGGTGGGCGCTTTCTCCCTGGCGCATGTCTGCGGCGAGCTGCATCTGACCGAGTATTTGATTGATCTGGCGAAACCATTCCTGACGCCGGCGCTGTTCCCGGCAGTATCGTTTGTACTGCTAGCGGCACTCGCCTTTGTTACAGGCTCCAACTGGGGGATGAGCGCAGTTGTTATCCCGATTCTGATCCCGATGTGTGCCGCGATCGGCGGCAATGCTGTGCTGACAATGGCTGCGATTATTTCGGGCGGCGCGTTCGGCAGTCATGCCTGCTTTTATACAGACGCGACCATTTTATCTTCCAGTGCGGCGGGAATTGACAATATGGAGCATGCGGTTTCGCAGCTGCCCTATGTCATGATCGCTGCAGGGGGAGCGGTTGTTTTGTATGTAGTTTTTGGATTTATGATGTGATGCACCAAGGGGGGGACTGGGGCTGTCCAGGGCTGATTATCATGCAGGTTATGGATGTGTAAAAATACCCGCTCCGGCTTTCATGAAGGCCGGGTATGTGGTATATTTATAAATGGAGTGTAAAAGCAAAATTAGATCCAAGTGATCATGATTGGAGGAGGAAGTTACGTTATGGTTTCATGGAAAAATCTTGATACGCTGGCTGTCTATGATAAATTCCTGGCTCTGAAGGGATCGGTTGATCTTGTGAAAGAGATGACCGATGAAAACGGCGCTGCGCGTGTTGCAAAATACACGGTGCCGATGGCCTGCGGTCTGAATTATAATTTCGCGGCGAAGGAAGTTGACGACAATGTGCTTGCAGTTCTGAAAGAACTGGCAGAGGAAGCGCAGTTGACAGAGAAGTATGAAGAGCTGTACAACGGCGCCGTGATCAATACCGGCGAGAAACGTCTGGTACTGCACCAGCTCTGCCGCGGGCAGCTGGGAAATGATGTCATGGCTGACGGCGTCAACAAGCGTGAATTCTACGTTGCCCAGCAGAAAAAGGCAGCTGATTTTGCAAATGCCGTTCACGCGGGCGAGATTACCAATGCAGCGGGCGAGCCGTTCACAACCGTTGTACAGATCGGTATTGGCGGAAGTGACCTGGGACCGCGCGCAATCTATATTGCACTGGAAAACTGGGCAAAACAGAACGACGCGCTCAAGATGGAGGCGCGCTTTATCAGCAACGTTGACCCGGACGATGCGGCAGCAGTTCTCAAGAGTGTGGATATTCCGCATAGCCTCTTCATCGTTGTTTCCAAGTCCGGCACAACGCTTGAGACCCTGACGAATGAATCCTTCGTGCGTGAAGCACTGAAAAATGCAGGCGTAGATCCGGCGCAGCATATGCTGGCCGTAACCAGTGAGACTTCGCCGCTTGCATCCAGCGCAGATTACCGAGCAGCATTCTTTATGGATGATTATATCGGCGGACGTTATTCTTCTTCTTCCTGTGTCGGTGCAGTTGTGCTTTCACTGGCATTTGGACCGGATATTTTCGCCAGAATCATGAACGGCGCAGCAGAGGCTGATAAGCTTGCAAAGAATCCGGATCCGATGCAGAACGCAGCAATGATGGATGCGCTAATCGGTGTGTACGAGCGCAATGTTCAGGGGTATCTCTGCACAGCAGTTCTGCCGTATTCGCAGGCGCTTGCTCGCTTCCCGGCACATCTGCAGCAGCTGGATATGGAATCCAACGGTAAATCCGTCAACCGCTTTGGCGAGACTGTAAACTATGTAACCGGACCGGTG